>JAJQGQ010000010.1 GCA_021200395.1 Erysipelotrichaceae bacterium | reverse complement strand
AAATCTAATATTGATAAAAATGTAACTATAAAATAGTTTTTAGATGCTTCTTCAAATAAATCATCTAATTTTACTTTTTGATGCTTATGAAAAGAGAAAAATTGTTTGATTTGTTCACTTCTTTCTTCAATGGATATTTCTACTCTAGCAATTTTTGATTCAAGTGGTGCCATCAAGGCTTTCCTTTGATACATTTTTTGCATAGCTTTGATAAGATCATAAACTTCTAAATTATCAGGTATATGAGTACTCATATCAATCGTATAATCATCCATTAATGACGGTGTTTTCGTATATTTACTGTGACGATTTTCATAAGCTTCTTTAAAATCATCTAGGACATCTTTGTATTTTTTATATTCAATTAATCTTTTTATCAATTGTTCACGGGGATCTTCTTGATAGTCATCTTCAAATGTTACTTTTTCTTTTGGTAAAAGTAGCTTACTTTTCATTTCTATAAGTTGGGAAGCCATGACTAAGTATTCGGACATGGTTTCTAATTGGTTAGGATCGGCAGCATTAATATAAGCCAAATATTGATCACATATCACAGAGACTTCCAAAGTTTCTAAATCCATTTCTTTTTCTTTAATAAGATGTAATAATAAATCTAACGGCCCCTGAAAATCATCTAGTACCACTTCATAACTCATCCAATCACCCCTCAAGCATTATAACACAGAATTTTAATAATATCATTATTTTGTTTTAAACATATCCTAATACAGGAGGTGTTTTTATGTATCCATATGAAGATGATTATTATATTTATTATCAACCAACCTTGATGCAATCATTAAAATATTCATTTAGTCAAATCAATGTAGCAAAAATATTAGAAAACACACAAAAGACATTGTATACAGCTAATCAAATTATTCCTATTATTAATCAATTAAGACCAGTCATTAGTAATGCAAAAACAGCTTTTCGCGTAGCGAAAGCTGTTAAGGAAATATAAAAACATGGAGTTTTTCTCCATGTTTTATTAGTGGTAAAACATTTTATTGAGCCTTAACTTCAGCATTACCGTAATCATTACCTTCATTGAAGTTTCTAGCATTTTCCATAGTAACAACTGCAATAGCTTGTAATGCTTCTCTAGTAAAGAAAGCTTGGTGACTTGTTAAAACAACTTGTGGGAACATCATTAAACGAGCTGTGATATCATTAGTAAGTGGTTCATCACTTCTATCAGTGTAAACGTTATTGTCTTCACCTTCATAAACATCTAATGCAACAGCATGGAATTTACCTTGTTTTAAGGCATCGATTAATGCTTCATTATCAATTAATGCTCCACGAGCAGTATTAACAAGCATAGCTGTATCTTTCATTAAAGCGATAGATTCAGCATTGATAATATGATAAGTCGTAGGGAATAAAGGTGCATGTAAAGAAATAAGATCTGCTTTAGAGAATAATTCTTCTTTATCTACATAAGTTAATAAACCTTCATCAACTAATGCTTGATTTGGATAAGCATCCCAACCTAACACTGTCATACCATAACCTTTACAAATTCTAGCCATACATACACCAATTTTACCAGTACCAATAATACCAGCAACCTTATTATGTAAATCTAAACCTAAAAGTCCACTTAAAGCGAAATTATTATCTTTAACTTTATTGTGAGCTTTATGTAAACGACGGTTAGCTTCTTGAACAATAGCCATAGCATGTTCAGCAACTGCATAAGGTGAATAAGCAGGTACACGAAGAATAGTGATACCACATTCTTTAGCAGCTTGTAAATCAATATTATTGAAACCAGCACAACGCATTAAGATTAAGCGCACACCGCATTCATGAATAGTTTCAATAACTGGACGAGAAAGATCATCATTAACGAATGCACAAACAGCATCGTATCCTTTTGCTAAACCTGCAGTTTCAGGAGTTAAACGAGATGTAAAATATTTAATATCTGAATTATAAGTTCCCTCTCCTTTGTCCTTAACTAATTCACTGAAGAAAGTACGATCATAATCCTTAGTTCCAAAGAATGCAATCTTTAATACTTTTACAGGTTTCTTTTCTTCAAATTCACCATGTAATAATTTTTCAATTTCACTAATTGCAGTATCTTCATCATCGCCTTCAGCTTGGATGTTTAAAGTATCCCCTGTTTTTGCACCTAAAGCTAAAATCTGTAAGACATTGTCTCCACTAGCGCTTGCCCCATTACAAGTAATAGTTACACTACTTCTAAAATTCACACAGCATTGAGCCAATAAAGCAGCAGGACGGGCATGTATTCCTAATGGATTATTGACAACATAAGTAAGTTCTTTCATTTTTTACCTCCTAATATTATATATTTATTGTATCACAATTTTGATGAATATTTCACAAAAATTTAAAAAAACATGATATTTTCTATATTTAAAATTTTTTTCCATTTTCTTACAAAAATATGCATCAAAATTTCACTAAAATACGATAAAATATCAGGATTTTCGGTATTTAAAAATTTTTTCACAAAAAACATATAGAAAAATATGTATCTTTGACTTAAAATATTGTAAAATGATTATATGGAGGGTAGTTTTATGTTAATAGTTAATTTTATATTAGGATTATTACCAATTATTTGGTTAGTTATTTCCTTATGTGTCATGAAATGGCCTGGCTATAGAGCAAGTTTAGGAGCTTTAATTATCAGTATTGTTGAAGCAATTGCTTATTTTAATTTTTCAGTGATGGATACTTTAACTTCTGCTTTAGAAGGTTTTGCCGCTGCCTTGTGGCCAATTGTCATTGTTATTATTGCTGCAGTATTTACGTATAATTTATGTTTATCAACAGGGTCGATTGAAAGAATCAAGCTACTACTTACAAGTGTCACAAACGATAAGCGTTTATTGGTTGTTTTAATTGGCTGGTGTTTTGGTGGCTTTATGGAAGGTATGGCAGGATTTGGAACTGCTGTAGCAATTCCTGCTAGTATGTTATGGGGATTAGGATTTGATCCTATTACTGCATGTTTGGTTTGTTTGGTTGCTAATGCAACCCCTACTCCATTTGGCTCTATTGGTATTCCTACAGTAACGCTAGCAACTAATTTAGGTTTACAAAATAATTTAATTAGCTTTGCGACTGTTTGTATTTTAAGTATTTTAATTATTATAACTCCATTTATCATGGTCATGATTATCGGTAAAGGTGTAAAAGCATTTAAAGGAATTATACCTGTCTTATTAATTAGTGGTTTTAGTTTCCTTATTCCTGAACTTTTTGTATCTTACTTTGTAGGTGCTGAATTAACTGTTGTCGCTGGTTCTGTTGTTTCTTTATTCTGTACAGTTTTTGCCTGTATGAAACTTGTAAATAAAGATAAGATACCAGAAGAATATAAAATTGCTGTTAAAAAGAAACCTGAACATATTAATTTAGGTGATACTTTAAAAGCCTTATCACCATTTATTCTTATTTTTGTTGTATTATTACTAACAAGCAAGATTTGTGCCCCTATTAATACTTTCTTAGGACAATTTAAAACAAGTATTAAGATTTCAACTTATGAAGGTGCAAGTACATCAAGTTTTTCATGGATTAATACACCTGGTGTTCTCATATTTATATGTGCAATTATTGGTGGTTTTATTCAAAATTCAACCATCCAAGATATGGTCAATGTTTTCATTTCAACACTTAAACAAATGGCTTTTACGATTTTAACGATGTTATTTATCTTAGGTACAGCTAGAGTTATGCAATATTCAGGTATGATTGCTGCTGTTGCTGCTGTATTCTCGGTATTTGGTTCAATCTATCCATTATTTGCACCATTACTTGGAGCCTTAGGAACATTTGTTACAGGTTCTGGTACAAGTTCAAGTGCTTTATTTGGATCAGTTCAATTATCAACTGCACAAACCATTGGTGCTAATCCATATTGGTTAGTAGCTGCCAATAGTTTAGGTGTCGCTACTGGTAAGATGATGGCCCCACAAAGTATTGCTATTGGCTTGGTTTCTGTTAATGAAGCGGGTAAAGATGGTGAATTATTGGGTAAAGTTGTTCCATATGCGGTTGTATTTATTGTTATTAGTATGTTGATATGTTTCTTTGGCCAAGGTCTTTGGGCATTATTAGGAATTGCATAAAGCTGTATCGAAGATACAGCTTTTTTTAAGGAGGAGTTATGGAAATTAAGGCAATTGTACCTAGAGGTTATTGTAAAGGAGTTATTAGAGCAATCGATATTGCTAAGAAAGCGAGTGTTTTAGATGATGATGTCTATATTTTAGGCATGATTGTCCATAATCAATATATTGTGAAAGCCTTAGCTGATTTAGGTGTTCATACAATTGACGCTAAGGGGAAAACAAGATTGGAGTTATTAGATGAAATCGATCATGGTCATGTCATCATAACAGCCCATGGTGCGAGTGATGCCGTTTTTCAAAAGGCTTACGATAAGGGTTTAAAAGTGATTGATGCTTCATGTCAGGATGTTATTAAAACACATGAACTCATTAAAGATAAATTAAATGAAGGTTATGAAATTCTATATATTGGTAAAAACGGTCATCCTGAGGCTGAAGGTGCTATT
>JAJQGQ010000262.1 GCA_021200395.1 Erysipelotrichaceae bacterium | reverse complement strand
AAAATTAACAATGGAGATATTGATATTGTTATTCATTTAGAATGTTCAAAAACCTCATATAGAGAAATTAAAAATTTAAACAATAAATTAAATGATAATTTTATGATAAAAAAGAAACATTTAAATGGTAGATTAGAACTATGTTGTATGCTGATTGCTTCAAAGGATTTAATTATAGATAGCTCAATGGATATTAGCAATGACTATCATAATACATCATTTCCAATAGAAAAAGGCTATATACTTGGATATTATAATGCTGGAAATATTATGATAGATAAAGCCAATGATGAACTAGTTAAACCATCATCCATTTTCTCTGTTGTTAAAAAAATGGATGCAAATATTCCAATGTCAGTAGATCTTAATGATTCTCGACGCATAAAAATTATACTTGACAAAAAAACTCATGAACAATTTGTTCCATTAAACAATAATAAGTTTTTACCCATATTACATAGTATTATCGTATTACCAACTCTGATATTTGTACTAGATGAATTGAAAAATGATAGTAATATGTTTAGTGAACATGGCGAAAAACTATGGTTTCACGCCATAGAAAAACAATTAAAAAAACTTAATATTGACTTGTATAACAGAGATTTAAACAATTGCAATTCATTAGTTGTAGCACAAGAACTACTCAAATCACCAATAGATAAATCCTTAGATTTATTAACAAAAATAGGAGATGAATAGCATGGAATTATATTTTTTTAAACAAGATGCTTTGGATTACTTTAGAGAAAACATAAGTCATAACATTAATAATTACAAATTACCTACTAATGATTGGATATTTGATCAATTTTCTGACCCATTTATCAAGTATAAAGATATTGATGATTTTAAACTATGTGTTGATATAGAACATCCAAATAAAATGGATCTAGAAAATTCAAAAAGAATATATTCAAATTTAATAGATATTTCAGATTCTGTAGCAATGGATGAAAGACTATGGGCAGGATTAACACATAGTGTCTTTTATAATTACGTACAAGATAGATGGAGTAGTCCTAAAGAAGAAAAACATATGAAAAAAGAAAGTTATATATTAACCAGATACTTCTTCGGAAATAATTCTCCTAAGTTTAGAAATACATTGTGCAAACTTTGGTGGATAGGAAAACTAACATATGATGATACTAATATTCAAAATCCCTTTCATTTAACAGATGTTTTAGGACATCGTGATATGGCAACAAGAGTCAACGACCTTTTTACAAGTAACTTTAGTAGAAATATAAATGTTGTGAAAGCATTTCTTGAAACTGTGGATAAATACGATAAATTAGGCAATAAAATTAATGCTGATATTTATAGAAGTACTGTTCAATATATTAATATTCTTGGAGGTATGTGTCTCATCGATTATTTTACAATTGATGAATTGAAGGATAAAATAGAAACTCAAATTAAAAGATATTTTGTAGAAGGTCCTGATGTTACTAAATTAGACAAAACATTAGAGAGAACGATTTATCTGCATGATAAAGTTACTCTTGTTGAATGTGAAAGCCAAATAAAATACATTATAGAAATAAAATTAGAACATCTTAATGCATTTTTGGAGAAAAAAGTAAATGATATAGTTGAATATCGAGGCAAGCAATTTAAAATAATCAATATACAGAAAAACAAAGTATACTAAAGAGTTAGATAGCCCAAGTTGCTATCTAACTCTTATTGCTTATTAATGTAAATAATTTCTAATCATCATTACTCTATGCTGGTTTAATTATTATAGTATAATTACCTTTACTGCGTCCCGAACCAGTAGTTATTTTATAATCAGAATATACTTCAGTAGTCAAACTTCCATTTTTTAATATATAATTTACGCAATATGGTTCATCAAAATAATTCTTTCCTAAAAATAAACTTTCTTTCAATTCAGTATGTGTTTCTATAGTATTTTTAATAAAATCCTGTAAAGTTTTTCTTAAAAAATCAACATGTTCAGAATTTAATAAATCAAAATTAATTAATCCAAATTTCTTTGTATATCTACAAAAATCATTAATGTCAACGTTCAAATCATTTAATATCTTTTCATTTTTATACATTTGTTTACTATCACTGTAAAGCAATAATCCAGCAAATACATATAATGTGTTCTCTACATACCGACTAAATACCTTAACAAATGAATTTCTAGTAAGTTTTTGATAAGTAAAATTCCTAGATTTTCTCTCTTTAACAGATATGCCAGTTCCGTTTATAGGTTTATAATCAATACAATCCAAATCTGTCTCTTTAATCAAATATTCTTTTTCGAGTAAAAATTCTTTAAGAATTCTAGCTCTTATTAAGTAAGCATCTGATTTAGGATTAACTTTCTTTTCGCTTAAGTGTGAAAATATTTTTTTATCCACTCTGACTACATACACATCTTTATTGTCATTCAAATCAAAAACTTTCCAATTCTTATGATTTTTATAACGATTCATTACTTTTGAAATATCATACTCTTCCATATCACCAATAAAAGTGCCTTTATTTCCCATTTCATTTACCATAATTTTAGTAAGATCTTCACTCATATTTGGATATTTAAGTTGTATTTGTCCTCTCTTTTTCTCAGATGACTTAGAACCACTTAAAGCACGATTCCATACTTGAACGTTCATCCTACCTATAGATAAAAGTGCTTTGTTATTTGATTCATCTATTTTTGAATGTTCAATTTGATAATCAATTAATGCAGCAGATGACGTCCATTGGCCTTCAATTTCTGTGCCATGATAAATATAATCTACCTGACTGTTGTAATTTCCTCTTAACAAATAATGTTCTAACAAATCTCTTTCATGAACTTTAAGAAAATATTGAATTCGATTAATGATTTTTGGGTAATCTCTTTTAAATTCAGTAGTTGTAATTCGAGATATAACATGTGGTTTATTCTTATCATCATAAACTATTTCAGTACTACCTGAACCATCTAAAGTACCATCACACCAGACAAAAAAACGAATAGCATCACAAAGTGCTTCTGTTGTATCATTATAATTTGTAGTAATATAATCAATAAAATCCTCCACCTTTTCTTGATGTGTGCTGTTCCCTTCACCCATTTTTATACTGATTCCAAAGGACTTATCTTCTAATATAATATAAAGGTCTTGTTTTAATTTATTATTTGTTTCATATCTAGAACTAATCTTTGTGTTCTTATCTATTTTTATAGTTTCTTTATCAGCAATATAACTAATAAAATTTTTCATATTTAGATTTAAGTCCTTATAATTTTTATCATCTAAATATTCTACTATATTTAGTTCGTTAGAGTTTCCATGTGCATTATTCCCTTTTTGGTGTTCCATCGTTATTAGCTCCTTATTGATTTGTTTAAATGTATCAAAGCATTATGAAGTGTTACAACAACTAATTAATAAAAAAATGTAAATATGATTAAAACTAAACCTAAATAGGTTTTAAAATTATAGAATAATCACTCTTACTACGCCCTGATCCTGTTGTGATCTTATAATCATAATAAACATCAGTAGTTAGTTGACTGTTTCTTAAAATATACTTAATACAATATGGTTCTTCAAAATAATTTTTCCCTAAAAATAGGCTTTCCTTAAGTTGATGATTGCTATCAATAATATTTTTTACTTTTTCTTGAAAAGTTGATCTTATTAATCCAATATCTCTAGAATTATTTAAATCTACATCAGTGAATCCCTCAGATTCAAGGAAAGTGAGAAAATAATCTTTATCGATACTTAAATCATCAAAAATCTTTTGATTCTTTGAACTATCGTTATACAATAATAATCCGCAAAAAGTTTCCAATGAATTTGACATATACTTTTCAAAGGCTTTGATAAAAGAATTCTTTGTTAATTTCTGAATTGTAAAATTATTAGAATATCTTGATTTCACTGATATTCCACTACCTTCAATGATGTCATATTTACAGTCTAAACTTTCTATATCCTTTTCCTCTAACTTATATTCATTTTTTAGAAGAAATTCTTTAGATATATCAGCTTTTACAAGATATGCATCAGATTTAGGCAACACCTTTCTCTCGCTTAAACATGAATAAACTCTTTTATTTACTTTCACAACATATACACTAGAATTATCTTCAAATCTAAACTTATCCCAAGCACTATGTTTCTTATCTCGGTTCATTACTTTGGATATATCATATTCTTCCATATCTCCCATAAAAGTTCCTTTTATTCCCAATTCATCAACCATTATCATTGTTAAATCCACACTCATCTTTGGATATTTAATTTGTAATTGACCTCTCTTTTTTTCAGCAGAATCACTTCCGGTCAAACCTCGATTCCAAACTTGAAAATCCATTCTGCCTAAAGACAACAACGCTCTATTAAGTGGATCATCAATTTTAGAATTATTTATTTGATAATCTACTATGGAATGCGATGAAGCCCAACAACCTTCTAAATATGTTCCATGATAAATATAATCAACAATATTGCCATTACTTTTTCCCATAATTAAAAAACGATTAATCAATTCTCTCTCGTGATTTTTTAGATGTTCTCAAATAACTTGGGAAATCGATAGGCACTCAAAATTTATGGGG
>JAJQGQ010000212.1:2938-4639 GCA_021200395.1 Erysipelotrichaceae bacterium | reverse complement strand
GGATAGCTGTATATTCATCTCCATAATAAAACGCATTCTTTAAAATATTATTAAATACTCTTGCTATTTTATTAGGATCCGCATATAACATCATAGATTCATCGACTTTAATGAGTATTTCTTGATTTTTTTGAATAAGAATAGGAAAGAATTCTTCTTTCATTTGTTGTAAGAGCATCGCTAAATTGATTTCTTCTTTATGTAATGGTGAAGCTGATTGATTGATTTTCGCAATATCAAAGAATTCATTGATAAGATTTTCTAAACGATACGCTTTCTCTAAAGTTGTATGCGTATATTCCTTTCGTTTTTCTTCTGACAAATCATTATTTTCATCTAATAAACATAAATAACCAATAACCGAAGCTAATGGTGTTTTAATATCATGAGCTAAATAAGCAATCATATCAACTTTATGTTGTGCTTCTTTAATGGCTTTCTTCTCATTTTCCATACTTTCGAATTTTAAATCATTCAAATCATTTTCTAATTCAGATAAATATTCATCTAAATGGATATGTTCATCATCTTTTTGAAATAAAATTTTCATTTGTGAAAAAACATTTGATATTTTTTTAATCGCATACACTTCCACTAATAAAGAATTAATCAATAAAACAACCAATAATACAAAACAAATAACCATTGACTTATTCTGTAATAAAAAATGGGCAAAATCCCAGCCAATAATATCAGCTACTGTATCGACAAAAGCACCATTATAATATTTATCCATAAAAGTCATAAATAATGCCATAATAATCACTGTAATCAAAGCAAATATCACATGCATTTTTAATATTTCATATTGAAATTTTCGTGTGTAATTTTTAGCCAATTTTATAACCTACTCCCCATACTGTTTGTATATACTTAGGATTTTCTGCACTATCGTGCATCTTTTCTCTTAAATGACGAATATGGACCATAATCGAACTACTAGAATTCGTATAATATTTTTCACCCCATAATTCCTGATATATTTGGTCAGCTTTAACCACTTTGCCACGATTCGTACAAAGCATCCAAAGAATAGAAAATTCTGTTGGTGTTAAAGATAATTTTTCATTATTTAAAATACATTGATGATTATCATGATCAATTGTTAAACCACCAATCGTAATAATATTTTCTTTTTGTTTATTAGACATCATTTGATATCTTCTTAGTTGTGCCTTCACTCTAGCCATTAATTCTAATGGTCTAAAAGGTTTGGTTACATAATCATCTGCACCTAATGTTAAGCCAGTAATTTTATCAATTTCTGTTTCCTTAGCGGTTAACATAATAATAGGAAAATCATATTTTTCTCTAATTTTTTGACAAATTGTCAAACCATCAATATCAGGTAACATAATATCTAATATAGCTAAATCAATCGTATGTGTCTCTAAACATTTTAATGTTTCACTACCATTATAAAATTTAAAAACATTAAAGTTTTCATTTTTTAAATAAAGTTCTACGAGATCAGCGATTTCTTTTTCATCATCTACGACTAATATATTCATTTTCCTCACCTACTTTGCATTATATTACAATATATTTATGAATATCTTAAGAATTTATTAAAAATTTTTGTGAAAAGTTATTTAGATTCTAAAGGTGATAAGTATTTTTTATTATTTTTTATAATTAATGATAAATTATAATAAATATTTATTAAAAGTTTTATTTTTTATTTCATCTTGTGTATAATAT
>JAJQGQ010000212.1:0-2928 GCA_021200395.1 Erysipelotrichaceae bacterium | reverse complement strand
GTATAATAGTGTCTCGAGGAGGAATATATAATTATGGAATATATTGAAAGAGTTTTAAAAGAAGTGAAAGCTAAGAACCCAGATCAGCCAGAATTCATTCAAGCTGTTGAAGAAGTATTTGAAAGCTTAGAACCAGTGATTGCTGCGCATCCTGAATATGAAGATATGGCTATTTTGGAAAGATTAACAGAACCTGAAAGAACTTTAATGTTTAAAGTACCTTGGGTTGATGATGAAGGAAAGGTAAGAGT
The DNA here is from genome assembly GCA_021200395.1 of Erysipelotrichaceae bacterium. Lineage (GTDB taxonomy): Bacteria > Bacillota_I > Bacilli_A > Erysipelotrichales > Coprobacillaceae > JAJQDJ01. Next base: position 2,677 of record JAJQGQ010000212.1, on the reverse strand, counting down.
TAATAGAGGATATCGTGTTCAATTCTCTAGTGCTATTGGACCTTACAAAGGTGGATTAAGATTCCATCCATCAGTTAACTTAGGTATTATTAAATTCTTAGGTTTTGAACAAATTTTTAAGAATTCATTAACAACTTTACCTATCGGTGGTGGTAAAGGTGGATCTGATTTCGACCCACAAGGTAAATCTGATGGTGAAGTTATGCGTTTCTGTCAATCATTTATGAGCGAATTATATCGTCATATTGGACCTAGTGTTGACGTTCCTGCTGGTGACATTGGTGTTGGTGGTAGAGAAATTGGATATCTATTTGGTCAATATAAGAGAATTAGAGATTCTTATGATAATGGTGTTTTAACTGGTAAAGGTATGTCTTATGGTGGATCATTAATTAGACCAGAAGCTACTGGTTATGGTGCTGTTTATTATGGTAATGAAGTATTAAAACATTTTAATGATACATATGAAGGTAAAACAATTGCATGTTCTGGTTATGGTAACGTAGCTTGGGGTGTTTGTTTAAAAGCTAGAGATTATGGTGCAAAAGTTGTTTCTATTTCTGGTAGAGATGGTTATGTATATGATCCAGATGGTATCGTTACAGATGAAAAGATTGATTTCTTATTAAAAATCAGAAGTTCTAATGATGTTAAGTTAAAAGACTATGCTGAAAAATTTGGTTGTGAATTCCATCCAGGTGAAAAACCTTGGGGATTAAAAGTTGATATGGCTTTCCCATGTGCTACACAAAATGAAATTGGTGAAGAAGAAGCCAAATTATTAGTCGCTAATGGTGTTAAATATATCATTGAAGGTGCAAATATGCCTACTAAACCAGAAGCAATTAATTATTTCTTAGCTAATGGTGGTATTATAGGACCTGCTAAAGCTGCAAATGCTGGAGGCGTTGCAGTATCAGCTTTAGAAATGTCTCAAAACTCTATGAGATATAACTGGACAGAAGAAGAAGTTGATCAAAAATTACATGATATTATGATTAGTATTCATAATAACTCTGTAGCTGCTGCAGAAAAATATGGTTTAGGCTATGACTTAATCAAAGGTGCAAATATTGCTGGTTTTGAAAAAGTTGTAGATGCTATGATTGCTCAAGGTATTTATTAATAAGTAAATGGTTCACATATGTGAACCATTTTTTATATTTCATTGATTAATTGACAATAAATTTCAGACGCCTTCATGATTTGCTCAATACTACAATGTTCATTAACCATATGGGCTAATTTGTATTCCCCTGGGCCAAAACCAATAGTTGGAATACCTAAAGCTACAGGTGTAATCGCATTGGTTCCAAAATCCCAAAAATCAAATTTTTCGACTTCAGATTGATAAACAGATTCATAACTACGTATCATTGCTTGAGTTAACGGATGATCTTTTTCAATAATCCATGGATCATGCATTGGTTCATAATGTAGTTCTTTACCCATCCAGCTTTGATGAACAAGTGTTCCTACTTCCCATGAGGCATCTTTATCGACAATCAACTGATTCATTTCTTCTTTAACTTGATCCAATGTTTCACCCATAGCCAAACGTCTATCTAAATAAATTGAGCAAGAACTAGGTACTGCATTTAACGAAGCAGATATACAAGAAATATCGGATAAAACAATTGTTCCATGAGGACCATCTTTATATAATGAAGCATTCAATTTTTCCACTCTTTGAATAATTTCAGCCATTTCATAGACTGCATTTTTACCTTTTTCAGGTGCCGATCCATGAGCAGAAACGCCATGAGTTGTAATACGTACTTGGGCTTTTCCTTTATGACCTAGTGTAATTACATTACTACTTGGTTCACAAATAATACAATAATTAGGTTTTACTTTTAATTCTTCATACTATAATTTTAAATTCACCCCATCACAATATTCTTCGCAAACAGTCCCTGTCACATAAACTGTTTTATCATTTAAATAACCCATATCTCTAGCCTTGGCAGCACCGTATATAGCAGCACACAAAGCCGATTTCATATCGACGCTCCCTCTACCCCATAAATAACCATCCACAATATTGCCAGAAAAAGGTGGCTGTTTCCATAAATCATCATCATTCACCTCTACTGTATCCATATGACCATCAAAGTGAATCACAGTCTTACCACTACCAATACGGCCAACCACATTACCTGTTGAATCGATATAAGCTTCATCATAACGTAACTTCTGCATTTCATTCACTAATAAATAAGCCATTTTTTCTTCTTCATCTGAATAACTTCTTGTTTGTACTGCTTTTTGCACAAATGCTATTAAATCATTCATTCTAAAACTCCTTCCGTATTAATCACTAATATTTTTGAATTTTGATCAAACTGAATCGTTTGATCATTTTTTTCTAATAACGTTTCGACAAAACCTAATCCCACCGCACCAGATTCTCCCGAAGAAAAACTTGGATCATAACCCATTGGATTGAAAGCACGATACATACCTTTTAAGGTGATATCATCATCACATTGAATAAAATAAGAAGCATAAGCTTTTAATATCGGTAAGGTAATAAAATTCGCTTCCCCACAGTTAAGACCAGCCATTATTGTTGTAGGATGCCCACCTATTCTTACCATTTCATTATTTTTTACCGATTCATAAATACATGCACAGCTTGAAGCTTCAATAACTCCAATAATAGGTAGAGTATCAC
>JAJQGQ010000012.1 GCA_021200395.1 Erysipelotrichaceae bacterium | reverse complement strand
GTTATTTACAATGTTTTTATGTATATTTATTACATATTTTGATTATTTCAAAAACAAAACAGGATATAAAGCATTATCTTTGAAAGATTATTATAAGACAGAAGGGTTAGCATTTATTATGCTTATCACTGGATTAATCCATAGTGAAATGGAAAAACTATGGCAGCCAGTACAATAAAAGGTGAAACAATTGATGACTGTTTGATAGATGCAGCATTCATAAAAATACATAAATCAGGAACACAATGGAGAATAGAAAATATTTTACAGAAAACAAAAAACATGATGGAAGAATTAAATGTGTATTTCGATAAAGAAAGAGAATTCATTAATAAGTGAACTCTCTTTTTCTCGTGTACCTAAATTATCAAGTTGTTGTGTTATATTACTAAACAAGATATACTAATCATCTATTACCTTAATTACAAGATCATTAAATAGAAATACGATCATTATATGTCAAGTGAATCAGATGGTCTAGCATAATAAATAATAACAAATTATTTATTTAAGAAGTTTTTGATGTGCTTTAGATAAAACAAAAAAAGTTTACTTTAATGGTAACCGTGATTTTTTGATATTTACTTTAAAGTAAGTACTTGTTGATAAATAGTGGTGATCTTAAGTATTTCCTCCGATGTGAACTTATCACTTGTTAAACCAGCAATTAATAATTTTAAAATCAGTTCAATATAAAGATTAAAATCATCAAACTGCTTATCTTTCTGAATCTCATTTTCAATAAACCTAGCCAAATTTTCTTGACTATGTACATTTGAACAAATATAAAACTTTACTGTAGTAGTAACCTCATCATGACCTAAAAGATCAGCATTAATTAAATCGATGTTATTCATTTTGCTTAAGCTAATAATTTCCTTTGGTCTCCTATGGTCTACCTATGGTCACTTTATGGTCACCACGATTTATAAAAAACAATTTTTTAAAGAAAAATCAAAAGACAATATTCCATTATACAATACACAAGCAAGGGCAAAAAATAAAAAAAGTTCTTTACAAATATAATCAAATCTTATATAATAACACTTGCCTACAGATGGCGGTGGTGGCGAAGTGGTTAACGCACCGGATTGTGGCTCCGGCATTTCGTGAGTTCGATTCTCATCCTCCGCCCTTGGTAAGATATAACTTGATAAGAGTTATATCTTTTTTTGTTTTAAAATAAAAGTGATGCATAAACATCACTTTTGATTCTTCTTTGGTTGTCTAATGATAAATTGTTTTAATGCTTTTATATCTAATGGATATAAAGGATAAAGATAGGACATACCTAGTGGTTTTAACTGGGCTAGGTAGATCCAAAGAACAATATTAAATATGATAAAACCATAAATATTCAAAAACATAATAGAGATAATCATCATTACTTTAATATATTTATTCGTTAACGATAATTCATAGTTTGGTGTAGCAAAGCCACCCATGGATCCTACTGCACAAAATAATAATATTTCTTCCGAAAAGAAACCTAAATCTATCGCAAACTCACCTAACAATAAAGCAGCAATAAGTCCCATGGCATTGGATACTGATTCAGGGGTATGAATCGTGGCTATACGTAATAGTTCAATGGATAGTTCTACAAGTAATACTTGTATAAAGAATTTATAGTCCCATTTTAGATAAGAGACTGTTAATATCCATATAGGTACTAAATAGATGGATAACAATACTGCTGATAAACGAATAAGTCTAATAAAGGTTCCTATTAATGGTGTTTGTCGATGTTCTTCAACATGTTCTAGTATTTCAAATAAGGTTGTTGGTAACATCAATACTGATGATGAAGTATCACATATAATAGCTATATAACCATGTTGAATATGAGTAGCTACAATATCTGGTCGTTCACTATATCTTACTAATGGAAATGGGTTATAACCTTGACTTAGAATGAGTTCTTCGATAGCTCTATCACTCATAATGAGTTCTGGGACTTGAATGTTTTGGATACGTGTAAGTAATTCATTTAATATATGTTGATCTACTTTATCTTCTAAATAAACAACTGCAATATCAATAGGATTCTTGGTACCAATGGTTTCTTTATGAAAACATAATTCAACAGATTTAATGCGTCTTCTAATTAAACCTGTATTATTCAATATTGATTCATTAAAACCATCTTTGGCCCCTCTTACACTCTTTTCTGTTTCTGGTTCTTCGATAGAACGATTAGGATAATTCTTAGTATCCATGACATAAGTTGTTTCACCATCAAATAAAGCACAATTACCATTCATTAATGCATATTGGATCTTATTAATATCATTGGTTTGGAGTATTTCTACATCACCCATATTGAGGCAATTCTCTAAGTCTTTACCTTGATTATTTTCTATCCCTTCAATAAGTCGAGAAATCAGCGTATCATCAGAAAGTGAAGATATAAAATATAAATATATTAATCTGCCTCTAAAATTAAGAATACGCTCTTTTAAATCATATGAATTATTCATGATCTTGGTTTAAAAATAATCGCAGCTAAAAAGGCAAAGAGAATCGCTGCGCTAATCCCTGCAGCTGTTAAATCAAAAATGCCTATAAACACACCAAACACCCCATATTTCTCTACTCCTGCCATAGCCGCATGCATCAATGAATGACCAAAACTGGTAATAGGAACCATAGCCCCAGCATGAAATATTTCAATCAGTCTATCATAAATATGAAACAAATCCAAAAACGAACCAATAACTACAAATAGGCTTGTTATATGGCCTGGTGTCAACTTTGTATTATCATAGATGATTTGGGCTATCAAACAAACAAAACCAGCAAATATAAAAGCTAATACATAATTCATTCCACTACCTCCAAACTCACGGCATGAGCAATAGATGGTATACTTTCTTTTTGGGCAGTCATTATTGGTGATAGCAGTGCTCCTGTGGCAATCACGAGTACATGTTTTAGTTTCTTTTCTTTTAATAAGCTATACAAATATCCCATAGTGACCAAAGCACTGCAACCACAGCCACTTCCACCTTGAAAAACATTTTGTTTAGAAGCATCATATAATAAACAACCACAATCATGAATATTCGAAGTATCTATGTTTTCTTGTTTCAACATTTCTTTAAAAATCTTTAAGCCATAATGCGATAAATCCCCTGTGACTATTAAATCATAATCATCCACAGAACGCTTTAAATCTCGCATATGATTCGTAAAAGTATCAAAAGCAGCTGGTGCCATTGCCCTACCCATATCATTTGGATCAGTTTGTCCATAATCAATGACTCTACCTAGAGTAAAGGCATCAATGCGTATAGATGTTTTCATATTGGCAATACATGTTGATACGCCAGCTGTAGCTGTAAAAGTAGACATATTCTTTTTTTGAATGCCATATTCTACAGGATAACGATATTGTCTTTCAGCTGTTGCATTATGGGATGAAACCATAGTCATGATTTTATTGGCAAAGCCTCCTTCAATAAGCATAGAACCTAATGCTAAGGTTAAAGTAAACGAAGAACAAGCACCATATACACCAATAAAAGGCTTTGTTAAATCTCTCGCTAAATAATGAACTGTTGTATTTTGATTCATCAAATCACTACCCAAATAAAGATCTATATCACTTTCTTGCATATCAATCTTCTTTAAACATATATCCAACGAATCTCTCAACATCCTTCTTTCTGCTTTTTCAAACGTTTTTTCATGACAATAATAATCCTGATAATACTTATCAAAATACATTCCTAAAGGTCCCTGATGCTCTAAAATACCACAAACAGTTCCTGTATCCATAATATAAACATTATCCAATAAGCGTGAAAACATAGCGAATCACTCCTAACAAAGAACTACTCACAATCCCATAAGTAATCACTGTCCCACCTAATTTAAACATATTAGCCCCAATACCTAAAATCAATCCTTCGCTCTTACTATCCAAGGCAGCAGAGGTCATACTATTCGCAAAACCAGTAATTGGAATAAAAGTCCCCGCTCCTGCATGTTTTGCAATATTATCATATAAACCTAAACCCGTTAATAAACAAGCGATAAACACCAATGTAATACTCATCATTGGTACAGCACCTAATTCATCAATATCATAAATAGTCATATAACACTCTAATATAAATTGCGCAATAGCCCCAATGATCCCACCATATATAAAGGCATTAAAACTATTCTTTATTTTATGAGACTTTGGTTTCATGCTTTGAGCCAATTGGTTATATTTTTTATTGTCCATTTTATCACCTCTTAAATATGTTTACCAAAAATCAAAAATATAAAACATAAATCATAAATTTATGATAGAATAAATTGAGGTGATATCAATGGTAGACAATATGTACAACGAAGTTGATGAATTGCTTCATTATTTAGGAGAAGATTATATGAATAAGATTCCTGAAGAAATTATAAGCTATATTCATCTTCATAAAACAAAAGATTATCAACCAAGGATTAATAATCATATCCATAAGTTGGAAGATATTGGTTTTTCTCATGATGCATTGTCTTTAATAGCTTATTTTCATTTAGAATATTGGTTAGATGAAAAAAACAAACAAGAATTAAATGAAAAATATGGATGTTGTCAAGCAGAAAAGGTTGCTTTTGATTTATTTATTGAAGATTTAAATAGGAGAGACATATGAAAGATAAGGAAAGAGCTTTAATGTATGATGAGTTAGATGCTATTATAAATTAATTAGGAGATGAATATATCAATAA
>JAJQGQ010000118.1 GCA_021200395.1 Erysipelotrichaceae bacterium | reverse complement strand
CGTTTATATAATTCCATCATTATCACCATAAATTTTATAGCATTTTCATAACAATTATTCCAGTTAAGGGGGTATAATTTGATTTTTTTTCAAAAAATACCCCCCTTAACTCTTATTTTGTATATTGCATAGCAATTCTATCTTCAGGATGAATATCATGAATATATATCACCAACAAGAATAACCATTCTAATGGTTTCATACAAATATAAATAGCATCTTCATAATAAGGATTATGAATAAGCGTTGCAAAATTATAACCATAATGATCATAAAACTTTCTTATATGTTTATGAACAATAGGTAATATTTCCACTAATATTTGTTCAAAAGCATTAGCAATACATAATTGTCTATTGACTATGACTTTATGACCATGACGATATCCTATACGTTTAGGTTTAACAATCTTCTTATGTCCTCTTGCAGCCACCGTACATAAATAATGTTCATCATAATAAATATTATCAGGTGATATCTTTTGCGATAAGTTCCATTCACTAGTATTGAAATATGCCTGAATGAAATAATTAGGTTGTTGTCCAAATAATGTTAGAAGCATTAACACAACGCCTAAAACAAACCATGATAATACAAAACCTATGATAGGCCATAAAGTTGATTTGAATAATAGCTGATATAAGGTATTGAGTAATGGATTATCATAAGTTTTCGTAGAATCTATATGTTTCCATTCATTAACTTTATAATACATTGTTTTAATGACCATAATGATGTAATTAATAGGAAGGATACAATATAGCCATCCATTCTTATTAATAAACTGAATTATCCATAATATATTTTCATAAACACCTATATACATCAAACTTATGGATAATACAATAATTATGGGTGACATTTTAGATAATGGAATATAAGTTAATATAAAGTAACCTATATATCCTATAATAAGCAATACAACGACTGTTAATAGTGCTTGTGTATATATGGGTGTATGAATTTCACTATTGCATAGTGTTTCTGTATAATCATAAAAAGTAATATTATCAACCAAGCTATAACAGCTTCCATATATACTACCTAAAAATACAATGATTAAATCATTGATACGACTTTCTAAAAACAACTTAGGATGAAACAAATAATATATATTGATCATCGTTAAAACTAGAGGATATATAATAAGTATTCCATATAAAATACCTATAAACCAATCATATCGAATTGAACCATGTATTATGCCAATAAAAATGCTTATCAGTAGTGGCATTATTCTTTTCTTCATATCGCCATCTCCTGATAGGCATTATAATATCTTATATCAATTTGTTTCTTAAGAAACCATAAATGAAATATTAAATTAGCTTATTAGCTTTTAATTCTTCTTCAATAATGGCTTCATCAATGATACAATTAGCACCACCTAGTTCAATAGCTGGTTTTGTTTTACCATGGAAATCACTACCACAAGTTGTCATAATATCATATTCTTGAGCCTTGTTGTAGAAATATTCAACAGTATCTTGTGTGTGATAACTACTAAAACATTCCACACCATCATATCCTACATCACTCATCATATCATCAAAAACTTCAAAACGTCTCTTTAAATTATTACCAGGATGAGCAAGTACTGCCTTGCCACCATGTTTATGAATTAAATCAACTGTTTCCTTTAAACTAGGATAAACAATTTCTGTATAACAAGGTTTTCCTTGAGCATAATAATCCCAATAGAAATTCACATAAGGATTATCTGATCTTGAGCCACCTTCTCTATAAGGTTTTAACAATTCATGATCATTATATTCTTCTTTATTCAACAATACTTCAGCAAACATCTCACCAGTATAAACACCATTATCTGATAATTGATCTAAGTCTTCTTTAGTTACATGAAATCCTAACTCATTTGTTAGTTTAATCTTTTCTAAGGAACAAATTAATTCTTGATTCAAAACATTTTCTTCTAACTTTACAAAATCATCATGATGATGATTAATACCATAACCTACTACATGTAAATTAATACCATTATAAGTACAATCAATTTCAACAGCTGGAATATATTTCATACCAAGCTTTTCAGCTACTGCTTTTCCTTCGTCAATTGCTTTCACACTGTTATGATCAGCAATAGCCATAATAGTAATACCTTTGTCATGACACATTTGTACAAGTTGTGTAGGTGTAAATTCACCATCGTCACTATAATAAGAATGCATGTGTAAATCAATATACTTTTTCATTTCCATAGTTTTCTCCTTTAAATATATTTGCGAGTTTAATAAGACCATATTCTAAGTAAGTATCAATATCTTCTATAAAAATAATATCAGATAATAAAGATTCGTGAGGAAGGTTTTGTTGTAAGAGAGATTTGAATATATCTTTATCTTTAATTAACGGGCAATAAATAATCATAGCATCAGGATCATACATCACCTGCATAGTATGCATAAAATAAGCTAGTAAATTATAAATGTTCTCATTTGTTAAATCTTTTAATTGTTGTGATCTACTAAGATTGGGTAAATAACCAATTTCTCCCAAAAAACCATGTTTACCTCTCATCAATTCTCCATGATATACATAAGCACCACCAGCCAATTCTTTTTCTGGCTGATAAATAAAGCCAAATGTTTCATATTCTTTATGCTTATAATAATAACCATATGCCATCACATTCACATCATTTTCGACAATCACATGACAATGATATCTTTGTGATAACTCTTTTGTAAGAGATATACCTCTTAGTTTTTCCAAACCATAATTAAGACACATCTCATTTAGATAACCTTCCTTATCTACAAATCCAGGTAATGATATCACAATACTAATAACATTTGCATATTGATTCATCATAGTAGAAATATCATCTAAAAGTTTATTAAAATCTACAACTGCATAATCTGAAGTATAACTATCTATTTTTTCATCAATCAGATTATATATACAAATTGTATATTGAATTTCCTCATAAACTCTTACCATAGAAATCGTTAAAATATAAGCATAATTCTTATTAATCTCATAACATTTTGCTTTTCTACCTCCAGTAGAAGCAAAATCTTCTCCCAATATAACTTCATTACTTTCTAATAATTCTTGTAAAATATTAAAACAAGTACCAACACTTAATTCTGTATAATTAGCAATTTGATTTTTTGTACTAGGGCCTAATTCATAGAGAGCTTTTAATACTGCTTTCGTATTGGTTTGTCTTAATTTGGATATTTGTTTCATACCTACTTTCGTCAACTCTTTTCGAAAGTTATTATACAACAAATTTATCACGATATCAATATTTTATTGCATTTTTTATAGTGAAAGGGTAAAATATTTTCAATATTATTAAGAAAGAAGGGGTTATGTTGAAATCTTATAAAGAGTTAAGTCATGAAGAATTAGTTTCCTTACATGATGATTTATCAAATCAGTATCAACAAATGAAAGACTTGAAGTTAAACTTAAATATGGCGAGGGGGAAACCAGATTATAAGCAAGTGGGTTTGTCATTTGGCGTTTTTGATACTGTAAATAGTCAATATGATTTTGGTGATAAGATTGAATATTGTAATTATGGTATTTTAGATGGTATACCAGAAGCGAAAGCATTTTTTGCAGATATGTTAGGGGTTAAAGATGAAAATATTATTGTTTTTGGTAATGCTAGTTTAACCATTATGTTTGATCAAGTGAGTCGTGGTTATACTCATGGATATTTAGGCAATACACCTTGGTGTAAATTAGATAAAGTCAAGTTTTTATGTCCTGTTCCTGGTTATGACCGTCATTTTGCGATTACTGAACATTTTGGTATTGAAATGATTAATATTCCTTTAAATGAGGATGGACCTGATATGGACAAAGTTGAGGAATACGTTAATAATGATGAAAGTGTGAAAGGTATTTGGTGTGTTCCTCAATATGCGAATCCTAGTGGAGTAACTTATAGTGATGAAGTTGTTGATAGATTTGCACATTTAAAGCCAGCTGCTAAAGATTTTAGATTATTCTGGGATAATGCTTATATTGTGCATCATTTATATGCTGATAAACAAGATCATGTAAAAGATATTATCAGTGCATGTAAAGAAGCTGGTAATGAAAATATGGTTTTTGAATTCTGTTCAACAAGTAAGGTAACATTACCTGGTGCAGGTGTAGCTGCTATGGCAACTTCTCCAGAAAACAAAAAAGATGTATTAAAACATATGTCTATACAAGCCATTGGGCATGATAAGATTAATCAATTAAGACATGTTGAATATTTTAAACAACATGATTTAAATGAACATATGATGAAACAAGCTGATATGTTAAGACCTAAGTTTGAAGCAGTATTGAAAGTATTGGATGAAGAATTAGGTGGATTAGATATAGCAACTTGGACACATCCATTAGGTGGTTATTTTATTTCACTAGATGCTATGCCTGGTACAGCCAAAGAAATCGTAAGCAAGTGTAAAGAAGCTGGCATGGTTTTAACTGGTGCTGGAGCAACTTATCCATATGGTAAAGATCCTAATGATTCTAATATTAGAATTGCGCCATCTTTCCCAACACCTGAAGAAATTATACCTGCAGCTAAGTTATTAGCATTATGTGTTAAATTAGTTAGTGTTGAAAAATTATTAGGATAAAAGAAAACACAAATCATTTCTGATTTGTGTTTTTTTCATAAATATATAAATAATCACATATAATTTTATAATAATTATTTTGAGATTCTTTTATAATTGATATTGAAGCCTCTCCTGGTTAAAACCAGAAGATTCTAGCAGAGTAATAAACTCTGCCTGTGGATTTTAC
>JAJQGQ010000292.1 GCA_021200395.1 Erysipelotrichaceae bacterium | reverse complement strand
CTTTAATCCCACCTTCTTCACTCATGCCTAAAGCCATCATAATCAAAAATGCACTTACACCAGTACGATCTTTACCCGCTGAACAATGAAAATATATATGTCCATTATCTTCTAATAAGATTTCAAACAAGCGTTTATAAGCATTATTATTAAAAGGCATACATTTATATCCTAGTTGTAAATAATCAATCATAGCTTTTAATTTACCGACTGTTATTTCTCCTGACATCATATGACCAAAATCAAAACTTTCTTGATCATCAATATGGATAGCTGAAATACGCTCATAAACTGCTTTGGAAAAATGATAATCTGGTGTTAGATGAGCTTCTTCTTCATCACGATAATCTAAAATATAACGAATACCTAAAGTATCTTCCATATATTCTGCTTCTTTATTTGTTATTTTATCTAAAGATTGTCCTCTGAATATTTTACCTGATTTTAAAGTCTTTCCATTTTGATTCGTATAACCACTTAAATCTCTAAAATTATTAATATTTAACTTCATAATATCTCCTTTAATTTTACAATGCTTTTAATATGCAAATAAAAAATGATAACCTTCTAATATATTTTATAATTGTTAATCAGTATCATAGTTCCTAATTTGTCAAAATAACTATGTCTTAGGTTAATTTTTTATCAATGAATTCTATATAATTCTTTCTAACAACATCATTTTGATGATGAATATACCATTCAAATGATTCTTGGAGTCCTTGATTTAAATCTTTTGTTTGTAGTAATATCTGTTTCTGTTTTGATATATCTAAAACATATTCATAATCATAGAAACAAAAATAATCTCTTTGATTATCATAATTATAAATATGTACAGTTTCTAGTTTCTTACCAGTAACTTCATAACATATTTCTACGAATTTGTTAATATCAATCAATTCTTTATTTCCTACATTAAAAATATGATTGTCTGGATGTTTATCCAAGATGATTTCAATGATCCTACATAAATCTTCTACATGGAAAAATTGTAACTTCATGGTACCGTCATTAGGAATATAAAACTTTCTATTTTGAAGTGCACATTCAAATACAAATGGTTCACGATAAATATTTTGCATAGGTCCATATAAATAGGGTGGACGAATTATATAAGCATGAGAAACTCTTTTTAGTAATACTTTTTCGGCTGCTATTTTGTTTAAGCCATATTCTTTCCATATGGTGTTATATCCTGTAATTTGTTCCTCAGTGAATGGTAGTGTATTGGTTGAAGGATATACAGCAGATGAACTGATAAATATATAATCTTTAACATCGTTTATACTATCCAATAAATCATCAATATCTTGCTTAGTATAAGCACATACATCAATAATAGCATCGAAGTGATAATTTTTTAATGAATCTTTTAACATATGTCTATCAGCCTTTATTAATGTTATACCATCTTCTTGTGCTCTTGTTCCTCTATTTAAGACATAAACATCATGTTTTGTTTTAAAATATTTGGTAATAAAACGACTTACAAAAACTGTGCCACCAGTAATAAGTAACTTCATATAAATTTACTCCTCGTATAATAAGTTTTGTAAGATATATATATATCAGATATATACCTTACAGTGTTTAGCCTTGGGAATGGGGCTAGCCCCATTCCCAAAATTCGATTGCACCCCATCCTATATTGCGATATTATTTCCTTATGAAATAATTCGATGGTGACTTCTATTCCTCCTTGTGCAGGTGGCTGCGTGACCACTTAGCTCTCTTTAAGTCTGGAGCCCATGTTCTATCTAAATTTCTTTCTCAGACGTTGTTCCTTTTCTATACAGTAGCCAAGTTTGTATAGAGATGAGTTCTCATTACGAGGTTGTCTTACGATAGTTCCAGCATGGGATGCAATCATTGGCTTATTTCTTTATCCCAATTGAAAGGAGGTGGTATCATGACAATCACTTCTACCATGTTTCTTGGTATTGATGTTAGTCTTGATACTAACCAGGTCTGTGCTATGAATTACAATCAGGATGTTTTCTTTAATAAGTCCTTCAAGAATACTGTGACGGGTTCTGAAGAACTTGTTAATAATATCTTGTCTGTTATTTCTGTAAATGTCAACTATATTTTTAATAAATTTAGTATTTTTAATTTAATAAAATTAGTAATTGTAGTTTAAGAAAAAACGGAATTATAATTTGAAGAACTACCATCAATTGATGGCAGTTCTAACTTAATAATTGCATGGTTTAATTAGACTTAATAATATGGCTGTATTGTATATGATTTCCTAGAAATTTTATTGCCTCTGCAATGGTAACACCAATGATTCTATTTTCAAATACATATCCAATTTTATTACTGTTAATCTCAACATTTGCGGGTGCTTCTAACAAGCATCCTTTATTCTGCCATGGGAAGCATGCCCATCTTTCATTTCCAGTATTGCCAGCCAGTATTCTTATTTTTCTATTTTCAGTAATTACTGTAAATTCTACATATCCTTTATGAATATTAAAGTCATTTATCTTTACAACAAATTCTTCACCATCATATTCACATGTATAATTATAATTCTTATTTGGCTGATAATTTTCGTCAAATTTTGCATAAAACTGGCGTCTTCCGTCAATAAAATTGCATTCGTATCCTTGTTCATTATACTCATTAAAGAAATTATCATAATAGTTATGATATCCATCGCCTTCTTCAATATAATCATTTAAATCAAGCAATTCAACATCAGTAATTTGTATCATCTCGAACAGCTTAATGGTATTCTCTGTACTAAGAGGGTATCCATTCTTATCGTATAATCCATATATATTGCATCCATTATTATTATGCATGACTAGTTTTTTATCAAACATATTTTATTATCCTCTCGCATAATACACATTAACCTTCCATTATAATATCCTTTGTACGATATGATGGACCATCTATCTGTATAATGTGACTATGATGAAGAAGTCTGTCCAATATAGCAGTCGCAATAACAGGATCATTCAATGCTTCACCCCATTTGGAAAAAGGAATATTAGTTGATATTATAATTGATTTATTTTCATATCGTCTTGATACCAGCTGAAACAGAAGGTTGGCATCGTCTTTATTAAGTGGCAAAAAACCAAACTCGTCTATAATAAGCAGCTTATATTTACAATACTGCTTTAATCTTGATTCAAGCTTGTTTTCATATTTCGCCTTTTTTAGGTCATTAAGAAGTGCAGCACATGATACAAAATAAGTACTAACACGTTTAGAGGCAGCTTCAATACCAAGACAGCAGGAAAGCATTGTCTTTCCTGTGCCTGGCAACCCAACAAAAATAACATTTTCAGCATTATCAATAAATCTCAGGGTCATGAGGTCCATGATCTTGTTTTTATCTATAGAAGGCTGAAAATCAAAATCAAACATATTGATTGTTTTGAAATAGGGGAAATGCCCTAGCTTGATGTTCATTTCCATAGCTGTCTTATCTCGCTGTTTTATTTCTTCGTCAGTGAGATTTTTTAATACATTTAGCAGTTTTGTATTATCAATCTGGCTCTGCTCCATTACATTTGGAAGTGATTCTTTCATCTTGAAAAGCTTAAGAGTAGCTAGATTATTAATAACTTCATTATATTCATTATTCATCTTTATATCTCCTAATCCAGCAGATTAAAATCAGTTGTCATCCTCATCATCTGCCATATCATATAACATATCTTTTTTTGTACACTCATATTCGTTTGATTGTCTAATATCATCAGCACCTAGTAATTCATCATATACATCAGGCCAGATAACTGGGTTAATATCATCATTCAGAAGCATTTCAAGCTCGATGCCAACCCATCCACATATATCGCATATTTCAGAGTAATTTTCATACATAGTCTCAAAATCATTTCCTTCCTTTATCTGATAATGATTGATGTTTCTAACAGATAAATCAAGGACCTGAAGTATTTTTTCACGTAATTTCAATACATCATCAAGTAGATTTCTTAAGTATTCAACAGCTTCGTCGCCTTCAAGACAATCACGGCCACCATTTATGTACCATACTGGTTTATAACTCATTGTCTTCTACCTCCTCTTTCGCCGATTAAATCAAAGCCTTTTAAACGATTCTCAGCCATTTCATCAATTCTATCATCACTGGCTGTTGGATAAATACCCTTAATAACCTGCTTTAGATCATTCTTGTGATAATTAAACTTTTTATCGCTAATATCATGACATGAAATTTCATTTCCACTATAATAAATGTGTAGCTGGTTATCTATTACTTCAATTTCAACCAGCTTACCAAGATATTCAACAGGAACGGAATATTTATGTTTATCATAATTAACCATTGATTCAGCTGATACTTTTCTGACTTGGCGGTCTGGCTTGAAGTTAAACTGATCAAGATTGACATGTAATAAATATTCCTTTTCCTCGTTCTCAAACATTTCACGGCATACTTTCTCAGTTGCCTGTGAAATCTCGTTATTAAGCTGTTCATTGAGTTCTATAACAATTTCATTTAATTCATCATAGGAATCAAACTCATCATTATAGACTCTCAGTCTTTCCATAATCTTAGCCACATTTTCAGCAAGTCCCTTCGTACAGGGTCTAAAGGGTCTGCAAGCAATAGGCGTGAACATACAGTTTCTGGAAAATTCAAGAAATTTTGGATTAAAAGTGACTTCATTTGTGTTGATATCATGTCTATCAACAACAGTCTTCATATTATCGAACCATATTTCCTCAGGAACACCATCACAATATTTAAATGCATTAATCATACAGTTAAATAGTGTTGGCTGTGTTCTATCAATGGTCAGTTCAATATACTTATACTTTGAATATGAA
>JAJQGQ010000044.1 GCA_021200395.1 Erysipelotrichaceae bacterium | reverse complement strand
CTTTCTTTTCTTTTTTTATTTTTGTTTTAGGATGTATAAATACAACTTCATCTTGATGTAATTTGATTTTTAGGCCATCAATAGAAACAACAATCATTTTATTTTTTAAGATTTCGATAATATCTCCTTCTCTATTCATGCGTATGACTTTGACATGATCGCCCAATACTAATTCATGATCTTGATGCTGTAATTGTTGTTTATCCATGAAACGAATATCTTCTAAATCATGTTTTGCCTGATTGATTTCATGTTGTTTCATTTGTGATTCTTTTATTGTTTTGATAATGATATCAATATTGTCTTTAGCTTCATCTACTAATTGATTGGCTTCATCTTTAGCTTGTTGAATGATTTGATCTTTTTGATGATCAATTTGTTTGAGTTTAGCTTGATATTGATCTTCAAGCTTTTGATTTTGTACTAATAGGGTATCAAGCTGTTGTTGTTTAAGTGTTAATTCTTCTTGTTGTTTGGTTAGTTGTTCCATGAGTTTTTCATAATCACTTAAACTAGATTCTTTAATTTGATAAGCATGATCAATAATATCTTGATCCATACCTAATTGAGAAGCAATCTCTAATGCATAAGATGAACCAGCTTGATTAAGATTTAAATGATAAGTTGGTTTCATTAAATCTAAATCAAATGAAACAGAAGCCATACCTATAGCATCATGTTGTGAAGCAAAAGTCTTTAATTGACCATAATGAGTTGAAGCTAAAACAAAACAATTCTTTTCTAAAAACTTCGATAAAATCGCTTCAGCTAAACATTCCCCTTCTTGAGGATCTGTTCCTGAACCAATTTCATCAATTAAAACCAAACTATGACTTGTTGATTGATGCAAAATATCAATGATTTTATGCATATGAGAAGAAAAAGTAGAAAGTGACTGCTCAATAGATTGTTCATCTCCTAAATCAACATAAATATGATCAAAGAACGGAACAATCGCTTCGCTGCATGGTATAACCATTCCCGATAATGCCATAAAAGATAAAAGACCTGTGGTTTTTAAAGTGACTGTTTTACCACCTGTATTACTACCTGTAATCAATAACATGCGATAATCTTCTAAAATAATATTATTAGCAATAACTTTCTTTTTATCAATAAAAGGATGTCTCGCTTGTTTCAAAGATAAAATATCTCCTGTCTCATCAATCATAGCTCTACAACAATCCCATTGTACACCATATTGAGCTTTCGCAAATATAAAATCTAATTCTTGTAAAATCTCTAAATTAAAATGAAAGTGAATATAATGATTTTTAACATGCTGAGATAATTGATATAAGATTTTTTCAACCTCTTCTTTTTCTTCTTGCATGTATATAGCTAATTGATTATTCATATTAACAATTGCTGTAGGTTCAATATATAAGGTTTGTCCTGTTCCACTTTGACCATGGATTAATCCTTGAATTTCATTTTTATAATTGGCTTTTACAGGTAAAACTAAGCGGTCATTTCTAGTTGTTACATTATCAATCGAAAGATAATCTTTTGAGTCCTTGACCATAGAATCCATCTTGTTTCTAATATTCACTTGCATAGATTGAATTTGTTTACGTAAATGATAAAGTTCTGCAGAGGCATGATCACTTACTTTACCATCAGGTAAAATACATCTTTGAATTTCTGATAATAAGTGTGGCTGTCCTATCAATCCATCAACTAATTCACTGATCAATGGCGTATCTACATCAGCAGCATTCATATAGTTTTTGATATTTTCAATACACTCTAAATGAGCTGCAATCATTAATAATTCGTCACCATACAATGTTCCATCATGTTTGGCACGTTCAATTAATAAGGATATATCAGATAATCCACCTAATGGTAAACGATCTTGTAAAGATATAAGATGCATCGCTTCTTCAACTTTATTTAAAGCTACATTAAGATCATCAATATCATCATAAATATCCATCTCTTCAACTTTTTCTTTACCAAGACTAGAAGCACAATATGTTTTTATTTGATCTTTTAAACGATCAATTTCTAAAGTTTCAAAAATTGTTTTCATTAAATATCTCCAATATTAATATTTTCTAAAATGTTATCAATATCATTTTGTGAATAACTTAATTCATTTAAAATATTATTCAGTTTTTCATATTGTTCATTAGTTAATGTTAAATCCTGCTGACTATTCACTATTTCTTCATTTAATACAGACATAAAACTATCTTCATCTATAAAATCATAATCATAAGCACTCATCATAACATTCAAGATAATTTGATCAGTAACATCTTCATTATTAATACATTCACCCATATTCATAAAGGATTCACTTATTTCAGGTACAATATTGAGTAAATAGTTGGCTAACTTTGAATCATCGATAAGACTACTGTTAAATGGTAATATCACAAATAATAAAACTAAATAAATAAGAATCACACTTTCAGCTATACTCATAATCATTCCTAATAAACGATCAATAAATGTAGTAAGTGAAAAGAAATGAGTAATACCTAACAATAATGGTTTAATTACCATACCAATAAGTTTCTTAATAATGGATAATCCGATAAATAATAATACAAATATAATGATTTGATTAATCATTTGACCTACCATAACTGAAAATGCATTACTTGTATCATAATGATAAAGTGTATAGGTGCTAGATAATGTTTCACACAACATACGTGATAAAAATATCACTAATATTGTTCCAATAAGGTCATATAAACGAATAATAAATCCTTTTATATAACCATATATAGCCATAACTATGATAAATATCAAGCAAATCATATCTAACATATAAATCACCTTCCTTAATTTGAATTATTATAACATCAACCATTCATAGTGTCAAAAAAGTTAAATTAAATGAACAAAATCTCATGAATTAACTATTATAATGAAAATATTGGGATAAATCAATTTTTTTGTATCAAAATTTAAAAAATTATGTTAAAATTAATTTGAGGTGATTATCGTGGAGCCTATAGTGCTAAAAGTTGAGGATAGTACATTGGAGAAAATGAAAAAATTTTATGATAGTCAAATGGTTCCTATTGATGACACTAACTTGATATTTAGGGCACATGCTATTGGTTGTGATATTATTGCCAAAGAGGATATGACAGTGGAATTTACGGGAGAAAATGCCTTAAATGAGGCTAAGCATTGGTCTAAGAAGATAGCAAGAAGACTGGCAGAAGATCCAACTGCTCATTATGATATTTTTCCTTATTCTCATATTGGCTGTGCTGAAACAGGATCGAGTGATTATTTGGGACCTATTTGTGTCGTTGCTTGTTTTGTAAACGAAGATGATGTTGAATTATTAAAGAGTTTTGAAATCGATGACATTAATAAGCTATCTAATCAGGATATTATTAAATATGCCAAATTAATTAAAGATAAGCTGATATATAGTTTGTTAATATTAGATAATTCACATTACAATAAAATGGTTCAAACTGGTCTTAATCAGGCAAATATCAAATCAAAGCTTTACAATCAGGCAACTGTGAATGTTATTCAAAAAGTAAAGCAAAATGTGAGAGTTAAAGTGATCAATCAATTTGTTTCTCCAAAGACTTATTTCAACTATTTAAAGAATGAGGTTATAGTTGTCAAAGATATGTTATTTGAAAAAGAAGCAGAAAAGAAATATATGGCTGTTCTAGCTGCTGAGATTCTTTCCAGATATGCTTATCTGCAATATTTTGCCAATATGACAAAGAGCTTAAAAATGAATTTATGTCGTGGAACAAGTTCAAATGTTGATGTTGTAGTTGCGAAAATCGCATCAAAGTACGGGGAAAGAATGTTGACTAAGGTTGCGAAGCTAAACTTCACCAATACCAAACGTGTGAAGGCTTTATTGAGTGATCAGCAATAGAAATGGCATTAGCCATTTCTTTTTATATTGAGGAGGTACTATGAGTGAACATGTTTTAGAAGTGATTCAATTAAAGAAAGTTTATGGTATTCATACTTCAAGTGAATTTGAAGCTTTACATGATATTGATTTTATTTGTGATCAAGGTGAATTTATTTGTATTATGGGACCTTCTGGTTCAGGGAAGAGTACATTTATTAATAATATTTCTACTATTGATAATCCAACAAGTGGTAAAGTCTATATTCAAGGTCGTGAAATTAGAACAATGTCATCCAATGAGATTGGTCAGTTTCGTTATGATAATTTAGGTTTTATTTTCCAGGATTTTAATTTATTGGATAGTCATACCATCTATGAAAATATAGCCATGCCCCTATCTTTAAAAAAAGTAAAACCAAAAATCATCAATGATAAAATACAACAACTATCTAAACGTTTGAATATTGATACATTATTAAAAAAATATCCCCATGAATGTTCTGGTGGACAAAGACAACGTGCAGCAATATGTCGTGCTTTAATTAATAATCCTAAGATTATTATAGCTGATGAGCCTACTGGTAATCTTGATAGTGTTAATTCTAATGAATTATTAAAGATTCTTCAACAGCTTAACAAAGAAAATAGTGTTACAATTATTATGGTGTCTCATGATCCTTTGATTGCTTCTTATTCATCAAGACTTATATATATCAAAGATGGTCGTATTGAACAAACTTTAGAAAGAAAGGATCTAACTCAAGAAGATTATTTCCAACAAATTGTAGAAATTAATTCATCTGAGTCTAGAGCTGCTTTACAACAATGATATGGAAAGAAGCATTAAGATCAATCAAAGATGATTTTTCCCGATCATTATTTTACTGGTTAACATTTGTAATGACATCCATGTTTATATTTTTATTTTTTAATTTATCTTATAATGAGATGCTAGGCTTTACATTTATAG
>JAJQGQ010000253.1 GCA_021200395.1 Erysipelotrichaceae bacterium | reverse complement strand
GGTAAATCATATCATAATTACTGATCCAAATTTTATTGTACAAAAAGATGATATGATAGAAGTGAATAATCAAATAATTAATAGTCAACCTTTTGTTTATATGATGATGAATAAACCTAAAGGATATATTTGTTCGAATGTTGATGAAAAATACCCTTCAGTTTTAAATCTTATCAATCGAGATGATTGCTATTGTGTTGGAAGATTAGATCAAGATACAACAGGTTTGCTTATTATTACTAATGATCGATCTCTTTCTAAAAAATTATTATTGCCTCATAAGAATATTGATAAATATTATGAAGTCGAAACTTTATTACCATTAAATAAATCTTTAATTGAGACTTTTAGACAAGGTATCATTATTGATAATGATTATAAATGTTTAAGTAGTGATTTAACAATCGTTGATGATTATCATTGTATTGTTAAAATTAATGAAGGTAAATATCATCAGATTAAAAAAATGTTTATGTCTTGCAATAATAAGGTTATATCTTTAAAAAGAATAAAGTTTCATCATTTGACATTAGATCCTTTGTTAAAGATGGGAGAGTATCGTTTTTTAACAAGTAAAGAAATGGAGATGTTGTTATGATTGAAATTGATGTTCATGGCTTTACGCAAAGTGAAGCTAAAACGAGAATTATGCAAATATTAAATAGTGCTGATAAGAATATTTATATGATTAGGATTATTCATGGTTATCATCATGGCACAGCATTAAGAAATATGATTAGAAAGAATTTTAAAAAACATCCTAGACTTAAACGCACTGAATTTGGATTAAATCAGGGAGGTACAGAATTGATATACTGGGAGGATTAAAATGAGTATATTAGATACAAGTCGTTTAATTAATTTTTATTTTGAAGAAATAGCAAAAATTCCTCATGGTTCTTATCATGAAGAAGGAATTTCTAATTATTTGGTGGCATTTGCAAAAGAGCATCAACTAAAATATTATCAGGATGAAATGTTTAATGTTGTTATTTTTAAAGAAGCATCTCTTGGTTATGAAAATCATGAACCTGTTATTTTACAAGGACACATGGATATGGTATGTGAAAAAAATAAAGATAGCGATCATGATTTTGAAAATGATCCATTAAGTTTATATGTTGAAGATCATTATCTACATGCTGATGGTACAACGTTAGGTGCTGATGATGGTTGTGGTGTTTGTTATATGTTGGCTTTATTGAGTGATGAAAATTTAAAACATCCACCCTTGGAATGTATTTTTACTGTTCAGGAAGAAGTAGGTTTGTTTGGAGCTTTTGGTTTAGATGTTTCTTCATTAAAAGGCAAGCGTATGATTGGATTGGATAGTGAATCAGAAGAGGAAATATGTACATCATCATCTGGTGGCAATGATTTATTTATTCATAAACCAATTTCTTTTATTCTTAATGAAAGTCCCGTTTATAGATTAGAGATAAAGGGATTATTGGGTGGTCATTCGGGAGAAGCTATTAATAAAAGCCGTGGTAATTCTAATAAGATAGCAGCTAGAATTTTATATCATTTATTGAAAGATGGTTTTGATGTAAGATTAGTTAAAATTGAAGGTGGATTAAAAAGTAATGCCATTCCTCGTGAATGTGAAGTTATATTTGCTAGTGATACTGATTATCATATATTAAATCAGCATATAGATTGTTATGTAAAAGATATTAAAAATGAATTATTGGTTAGTGATCCAAATCTTATGTTCAAATTACATCAAGATAATGCAAAAACATGCATAAATAGCATTGATAGTGAAGCTATTATTAGTATGATGTATTTGGTTCCTAATGGTAAATTAGATGAATCACAAACGATACCAGGATTAACAACGCTTTCCTTAAATATGGGTATTGTGCGTACAAATGAAAATAGTTTAACCATTGATATATCAATGCGTTCTCCTGTATCTAGTGCTAGAAATGAATTATGTTTACAAATTGAACAAATATGTCTTCTTTATAATGCCTATATTGATGTATCCAATCCATATCCAGGTTGGGACTATAATCCTCATTCAAAGTTAAGAGAAGCTTTTAAAACATATTATTTAAAACATACAGGTCGCGCGTTAAAAGAAGTGGCGACACATGGAGGACTTGAAACAGGTGTCTGGGCTGATAAAATTCCTGGTATAGATATTATAACTTTTGGACCAAATATGACAGGTATACATACGCCTGATGAGACATTGGATTTGGATTCATATCAAAGATGTTATGAAATATTATATGGTTTTATTGAAACATTATGATGAATTGTCCAATATTTAAGCAATGTGGTAGTTGTCAATATATAGATATGGACTACCAATCTCAGCTACAATTAAAACAACAACAAATACAAAAACTATATCCAAAGAAATATGTTCATTTTCCTATTGGTATGGATAATCCCTATGCTTATCGTAATAAAGTTATAGTTGCTTTTAATCAAAAATATGAATATGGTTTATATGAAGAAAACACTCATCATATTATAGCTATTCAAAAATGTTTATTACATGATGAAGAAACTCATAGAGTATTAAAAACAATACAATTATTATTTAGAAAATATCATATTTCCATTTATGATAGGAAGAAAAATAGGGGTCTCATTCGCCATGTTTTAATTAGAAGAGCTGTTAGTACACATCAAACTTTAGTGGTTTTAGTTTGTAATGATAAGATATTTAAGGGTTCAAAGAATTTTTGTCAAAAATTGGTTAACGAATGTCCAAGTGTTAAATCTATTGTTATGAATATTAATCTTAGAAATACGAGTATTGTACTTGGAAATAAGGAACAAATATTATATGGTAAAGGATTTATTGTAGATGAACTATGTGGGTTAACATATAAGATATCAGCATCTTCTTTTTATCAAATTAATCATGAACAATGTGAAAAACTTTATCATAAAGCTATTGCATTAATGAATCCAAAGAAAAATGATATTATATTAGATACTTATTGTGGAATAGGTACTATTGGTATGAGCTTGGCTCATCAGGTACAAAAGGTAATAGGTGTAGAATTAAATAGGCAAGCTTATAAAGATGCTATTAATAATGCGAAAATGAATTTTCTTAATAATATTCAATTTGTAAATGATGATGCAACTAAATTCATGCAAAATCATTTGTATGATAAAGTAGATGCTATTATTATGGATCCTCCTAGAAGTGGTAGTACACCTGAATTTATTAAGATAGCTTGTTCAATGAATCCTCGTTGTATCGTTTATATATCATGTAATCCAGAAACTCAAGCTAATGATTTAAAGATATTTCAACAATATCATTATGATACTAAAGAAGTCTATCTTTATGATATGTTTCCACATACTCAACACATCGAGTCTATAGTAATGCTTACTAAAGTACATAATTAAAAAGCCTGAAAAAGCTTATTTTAAAAGGGTTTAGAGGTAGAAATGTAATCTTCTATATTGAGAGCTTCTTTATTTGAAGCTCTTTTTTTGTTTGTCTAATCCTTTGACACATCTTTTTTTATGTTAATTAATTATTTATAATACATATTAAGAAGAAGGGGTAGGGTAGGGAAAAATGAAAAAATTTATTAAATTATTATTAGCTGGATTATTATGTATATCCTTAATAGGATGTTCTAGTAGTTCAAGTAGTTCAGATGATTCAATCAATAATGATACTAATGGTATTAGCGAAAACAATGATACAAATAGTGATAACGCAGTTACAACGCTTAGTGGTAATGTTATTTCGACTTTTATAAAGAATTATATGTATGGTACTTTTGGAACTTCAATTTCTGAATCTAAAGTTAAGACAATTACGTTTCTAGATAGTTTTGATTCGTTGCCTTCTGATATAGATGATGAGTCATACGATATCTCAGATAATGGAGACGGATGTGTTATGCTATATACCGATTATTCTCAAGATGATGAAATGTATGATATGTATATTGTAGGTGAGGGTGGAGTAGATGCAAATCCTGATAGTACTAGATTGTTTGCTGATCTTGAAAATTGTACATCTATTAATTTTAATGATTGTTTCTATACAACTAACGTTACTGATATGGATAGAATGTTTGATCAATGTAAATCATTAACCAGTTTGGATTTAAGAAGCTTTGATACATCAAACGTAACTAATATGCATGATATGTTTGCTAACTGTGAATCGTTGACGAGTCTAAATATCAGTAGTTTTAATACATCAAACGTAACTAATATGCAAGGTATGTTTAATGAGTGTTATTCATTGACTAGTCTTGATGTCAGCAGTTTTGATACTTCAAATGTTACTATTATGAGAAGTATGTTTTGGTATTGTAATTCATTGACAGATTTAGATTTAAGTAACTTTAATACTTCAAATGTGACCGATATGAGAAGTATGTTTGAGAGATGTAAATCATTGACAAATCTTGATATAAGTAACTTTGATATGTCTAATGTTACAGAGGACGAACGTATGTTTTTTGACTGTCCTGCAGGAGATAATTATTAAATTTATAAAGAATTAAGTTGAAATATCATTTGAGCTTCTTTTTGAAGCTCTTTTTTTTATTTTCTAAAATTAACATCCTTTTTTATGCTTTTTAAAGGTTATTTATAAGGAAGGCAAAAAAGGAAAAAATAAATTTAAAATTTTTTAAAAAACGTCCTTTTGAACAGCTCCCCAAGGATATTAAGTAGAGGGTTAAATATAAAACTCTCTGGAAGGATGGTGAGGTTCTTGAGTGAACAGGATTACTGGATATTATGAATTATATTAAAAATAAAATGTTAATATAAAAAATACCCTTACAGCATTAAATAACTGCTACTTGGGTATTTTTTATTTGTTTCTTAGAGAATCATTTATTA
>JAJQGQ010000120.1 GCA_021200395.1 Erysipelotrichaceae bacterium | reverse complement strand
ACTTTACAGACTATGATGGAAAATGCTTCATATTATGATGCTTTAGAAATCAAAGAAGAATTAGAAAATCTAGGTTATTTAAAAAAGAAAATAACAAAACAGGTTCATCGTAATAAAAAACTTCATATTGAACAATATGAAACAAAAGATCATATCATGATTTATGTTGGTAAAAATAATCTGCAAAATGATTATTTAACATTTAAAATGGCTTCCAAAAGCGATATGTGGTTCCATGTTAAGGATATGCCTGGAAGCCATGTCGTTGTCCATAGCGAGAATCTTGATGAATATACTATACGTTTGGCTAGTAAGATGGCAGCTTATTTTTCTAAAGGGAAAAATAGCTCATCTGTACCAGTCAACTATGCACAAATAAAAACCTTAAAAAAGCCTCAAGGAGCAAAACCAGGAAAAGTTATCTTATCCCATTATGCAACAATATATATTGATCCTGATGATGAATTCTTAAACGAAGTCACTAAAATTGATTAAATGGAACATTCATAAAAGTCTGTTCAAATTGAGGATAATAAACAGGATAATACATACAATGATTAACACGACGACATTCGATTGGACAAATGACTGGTTGAGCTACAGGAGTAACCTGATTAGAAACACAAACTTTCTTTGGTGCAACCACAGGTTGAGGTCGTGGACAACCATTGCAATTGTTTGATGCACTATTCATTGTATTTGGACCATTCATATCATTTTGGCAATGATTCATGCCACATTGTTGTGGAAACATAATATCCCTCCTTCATCATATCTTATGATAATGATGTAAAGATGTAAGGGCTAATGAAAGGAGTTTTTATGAAATTAATACCTTGGGAAATAGATGGAATAGAAGCTTATAATGTTTGTTCCATCAATATGAGTTATCATGGATACGATAATACCGAAGTTTTAAAGAATCGTCAAGCTTTGGCAACTTATCTTCATAGTGATCTTAAGCACATGGTTGCACCATCACAACAGCATACGACAAACTTTCAGGAAGTCACTATAAAAGATGGTGGTAGAGGTATGCTTAGTAAAGCAGATGCATTTGAAAATTGTGATGCCTTATATACAAGAGATAGCAATCTTTGGCTTTGGACATTTCATGCTGATTGTTGTCCCGTTTTACTTTACTGTGAAGATCAAAGAATTGTTGCAGCAATTCATTCAGGATGGAAAGGTACTGTCAATGAAATCGTTGGTAAGGTAACAAAGCATCTTATTGATCATGAAAATTGTCATCCGCAATCGATTTATGCCTATATAGGGCCATCATTGGAACAAAGAAATTTTGAAGCAAGAGATGATATTATAGATTTGGTTAACCAAATGTCTTTTGATACACATGAATTCTATATTGATCACCATAATGGAACATATCATCTTAATAGCAAAGGTCTTATTAAACAACAACTCCTCAATTTGGGTATATTAGATAATCATATTACTGTATCTCCTTATTGTACCTTAGAGGAAAAAGACCTTTTCTATTCTTATCGTCGTGATAAATCCCAAAATCGTAATATCTCTATAATACGTTTAAAAGCTGATCAGTGATGATCAGCTTTTAGCATGTAATAATAAATACATGGTTGATGGTATTTCATCAATAAGTTTAGATGGAATAACACTATAATTATTTTGTGCAATCTTATCACCAGCTTTACCATGAAGATAAACACCTAACAAAGCTGCCTCAAGAGGCTTATAGCCTTGTCCAACAAAACTAGTAATCATACCAGCTAAAACATCCCCCATACCTCCTACTGACATGGCTCTATTACCAGAAGATATACGATAAGATTCATAACCATTTGTAACAATAGTATGAGGACCCTTTAATACCAAAATAACATGATATTGTTTAGCAAAATTGGCAGCCACTGATAAAATATCTGCGTTATCATCAAAATCGCATAAACGCTTAAATTCCCCCATATGAGGGGTTAAAATAATACTGCGATTTTGACCTGTAAGCAATTCCATATTAGTAGAAAGAATTGTCAACGCATCAGCATCAATAACTAAAGGTTGATGTGATAAAGATAACACATCCATAACATAACGATAACTATCTATACTTTGTCCTAAACCACAACCTATAAGAATAGCTTGATATTTTAAGAAATCTTCTTTTCTAAAAGCAGGTGGTCTTTTTAACGTTGTTGCTTCAGGGCAATAAGATGTCAAGGAATCTATCACTTTTTCATCAGTAATCACTGTGACAACACCACTGCCACTATAAACACAACTTTTGGCACTCAACAAAGAAGCTCCCTTATAATCACTACAACCAGTAATCAAAGCCACTCTTCCATAATCACCCTTATGTCCATCATATTTTCTTTCTTTAATCATATCTTTCATCATATCATCGTCGGCAAACTTATACAATCCGACTTTATCACTCATATCTTTAGCATCTAGTTTTTCAACAATAACCTTGCCTGTAAAAAAACGACTATCAGGATTTAAAAAACCATCTTTATAAGCTGTTAAAGAGATAGTTGTCGTCGCAAAAACAACACTTTGATAAGGTTTACCACTATTACAATCTAAACCTGTAGGAATATCCACTGCTATAACATCTAAATCATACAGCTGATTGATTTGTTCAATGACAGAGGCATATAAACCTCTAGGAGAACTATTTAAGCCAAAGCCAAACATAGCATCAATAATAACTTGTGTTGTTTTCATTTCATCAATAGCATCATATATATTATCATCGCTTAATAATGTTACTTTTATATTATTCTTATAACATTCATTGAGATAATACTTATTTGCTTCTGATAGCTTATAACCATCATCAAAAATATAAACATTCGTTATTTTATCCAGATCATGTAATTTAATAGCTAACGATAAACCATCAGCACCATTATTACCAGGTCCACATAAAAAACTATAGCTTTGTTTATGCATATGTTTTAATAAACAATCACTGGCTTTATCCACTAATTCGATAATACTATAACCATTATCCAATAAAGCTTGATCATACTTTTGCATCAAAGATTGACTTCCAATTTCCATAATATCTCACCTACCATCTATAGTTTAACATAAAAAATGCCGAATTGATTAAAAGATTCGGCTTTTTTAGTATTATTTTTCATTTCGACAAATATTGATGAAGGACTTTATGTATAATGAACTTGTCTTTAAAGATAATGCACAAACAATTATTTAAATACAAAATATAAAGAAAGGTATTTATCTTATCAGCAAGCCCATTGTTTTGTACATATAACATTATATCTTATTGCATGCTTAAGATATAATGTTGAAACGCGCGTAATAGACCGAATATTCGGTCTTTTTTTGTCACAAAAAAGATGGATGTCACCATCCATCTTCATGTCTAAAAACGAACACCACAAGTGAATCCACTAACACTTGTATAACATACAACTTTACCAGTACCTGGTGCATGAATCACAAGTCCATTACCCACGTAGATTCCAACATGTCCTGATCTCCAAACAATATCTCCTGCTTTTAGCTGTGATAATGAGATAACAGTACCAGCAGCCTTTTGGGCACTTGATGAATGTGGAATGCTTTTACCAACTTGAGCATAGCACCACATTGTAAGTCCAGAACAATCAAATGTACTAGGTCCAGAAGCACCCCATCTATAAGAGCAACCAAGTCTAGATTTTGCAGCTGCTACAACACTTGAATAACTTGATGAACTTAATGAGCCTGAAGAACTTGAACTACTAGAGCTTCTGCTTGATGAGCTTGAAGTCGCTTTCTTTTTAACAGTTACGGTTAAAGTCTTAGAAGTCTTATTTCCTGCTTTATCACTGACTGAATAAGTCACAGTATAAGTACCAGCCTTGCTAGTTTTAACATTACTGTCAATATCTACTTCATCAGTTAAATCACCATCTTTAGTATCTTTTGCACTTGATAGGTATTTCTTTGCAGAGAAACTATTTCCAGCTGTGATTGTAACTTTCGTTTTACTTAAAGTAATTGTTGGAGCAGTTAAGTCCTCAACTTTGACCTTAAGCGTTTCTGTAGTTGTGTTATTTGATGAATCTGTAGCAGTAATTGTTAAAGTTTGAGTTTCATCAGACTTTGTATTAATGCTACCATCAACACTGACATCTACATCTTTATCATAGTTATCCTTAACACTGACATAATCAGTATAATCAAAGCTTGATCCATAATCCACTGTAACAGTTTCACCATCAGTTAAAGTAATAACTGGCGCTTGTGTATCAGTGATACT
The DNA here is from genome assembly GCA_021200395.1 of Erysipelotrichaceae bacterium. Lineage (GTDB taxonomy): Bacteria > Bacillota_I > Bacilli_A > Erysipelotrichales > Coprobacillaceae > JAJQDJ01. The sequence goes on along the minus strand of JAJQGQ010000120.1, from coordinate 638 downwards.
AAATTCATAAGTTTGTGTTGTTGTATTACCAGAGTTATCTGATACAGATACAGCTATTGTCTGTGTACCTAACTTGCTTGTATCAAGATCCTTATCAGTTTCAATAAATGTAGTAACATCACCATCAACATTATCTGTAGCAGTAATATAATTTGTAATGTCTTCACTACCATCAACATCAACTTCAATTGCATAGCCATCACCTGTTGAACTTAATACAGGAGCTGTTTTATCAACAACTTCAACTTCTATAGTTTTAGTATAAGTATTACTGAAACTATCAGCAGCTGTAACTTCTACATTATAAGTTCCAAGTTGATCAGCATCAAAAGTGCTATCATCAATAGTCACTTCTATATCATCTAAAGAATCACGATTATCTTCAATATCAAACATCGTTTCATCTAAATTGGTTCCATACAGAACTTCAATCTTATTTGCATCAATAGTTGGTGCTTCTTTATCCATAGCGACATAACCAACCAAACCAAATGTTGATACAAATAATAAAGGAATGAACATAGCTTTACGTTTAACAACACGTTCTTGCAGGTTTTCTAGGATTTCTTTCTTGTTTCTTAAATCCATTCGTTTCCTCCTTTCAATAATATACCCATCTTTATTATAGACCATATCAC
>JAJQGQ010000038.1 GCA_021200395.1 Erysipelotrichaceae bacterium | reverse complement strand
TATTATCATCTATCCTCTCCTTTTGCAAGTACTTTTTTTATTTTTTTCTAAAAAATTTTTTTAATAAAAAAACAGCTCGAATGAACTGTCTATTTATGGCATCCTTTTTCAATTGCATTCATAAATGCATTACGAATTCCTGCCTCTTCTAAGGCCTTCAAGCCCCTTATTGTAGATCCCCCAGGAGAACAAACTTGATCTTTCAATATTCCAGGATGCAATCTCGTTTCAAGTTGCATCTTTCCAGCTCCTGCGACTGTTTGCGAAGCAAGCTTATAAGCCATATCTCTTGGAACACCTTCTTTTACAGCACCATCTGCCAAAGCCTCTATCATTATATAAACAAAAGCAGGACCACAACCGCTCAAGGTACCAGCAGCATTCATCAAATGACTAGGAACAATTTCAACACTACCAATAGATGAAAATAAATCTTTAGTAAATTGAAATTCACTATCAGTCAAAGAATGTGTTTCCTCAATTAATGACATACCACTTAATACTAAAGCTGGTGTATTAGGCATTACAAAAATATGTCTTGTAGATGTATCCAATAAATCTTCATACTTTTGATAATCATAACCTAATACAATGGAAATAATAGCCTTATTTTTTAAAGCATCTTTTAAAGGAAAAATAACCTTTTCCACAACTTGAGGTTTAACTCCAATAAAAACAATATCACTTTTCTCCACAACTTCTAATTCACTTTCAGCTCTATGAAAATGATATTTATCAAGCTTATCCAATTGTGAAGAAACAATATCATAAGCAATCATTTCTTCACCAGATAAGAAACCAGATTGGGCAATACCACAAGCAATTGCACCAGCCATATTTCCCATTCCTATAAAACCTAATTTATACATATGAATAATCCTATAATCTTCTATTCTTTAAAAAGACAGGTCCATCATCATCTTCATCATCTTCAATTTCCGCATTATAAACTGAAGCTTTTACATTTGAATCATAAGATTTAACTGTTTTTTGAGGTTGTTGTTTAGTTTCAACTGTAGCATTTTCTTCAGTATTATTTTCAAAACCTGTAGCAATAACAGTAACAATAACCTGATCATCTAAATTCTCATTAATTGCAACACCTAAAATTGTATTAACCTCATTACCTACAGCCTCTCTTATAGTGGCTAAAGCTGTATTAGCATCATACAAAGTAATATTAGCACCACCTGTTACATTAACAATAGCATCCTGAGCACCAGCAATAGAAACATCCAACAAAGGTGAAGAAATAGCTCTTAATGCAGCTTCCTCTGCTTTATTTTCTCCATCACTCATACCAATACCAATTAAAGCTGAACCACGATCTTTCATTACAGATGAAACATCAGCGAAATCCAAATTAATAAAAGCAGGAATAGCAATCAAATCAGTAATTGTTTGAACAGCTTGTCTTAAAACATTATCAGCTTCAGTAAAAGCTTCTGACATAGGCTTTCTACCAATAGCTTCCAATAATCTATCATTAGATACTACAATAATAGAATCCACATTTTCTCTTAATTCTGCTAAACCAGACTTAGATTGACGGATAACCTTAGGTCCTTCAAACATAAATGGTGAAGTTACAACACCAACAGTTAAAGCTCCCAAATCCCTGGAAATCTTAGCAACCACAGGCGCTGCTCCAGTACCAGTACCGCCACCCATTCCAGCAGCAATAAACACCATGTTAGCACCATCCAAAGCTTCTTTAATTTCTTGTTCAGTTTCCATAGCAGCTTTGCGTCCTACTTCAGGATTTCCTCCAGCACCTAAACCATGTGTTAAATCTTTACCTAATACAATCTTATTCTCAATATCAATTCCCTTTAAAACTTGAGCATCTGTATTTGCTACATAAAATTCAACACCTTTAACGCCATCTTTAGCCATTCTACTAACAGCATTACAGCCACCACCACCAACACCAATTACTTTAATTTTAGCAACCTGCACAAAATCCATATTCGTATCCATCTTTATCCTCACCTTTATTCTTCTTCGCTAAAAAAGTTTTCAATTGCTTTACTTAGCTTACCTTTCTTTTTTTCATTGTCATTTGTTTTAGCTTTCGTTAAACCTTTAAAACGTATACTCATAGTTCCTGTAATATCTGGTAAAACCAAAGAAGATTCCATTGTACCAAATATCTTCGCACGATCAATCAAATAATACATCATTCCTAAGCAAGAAACAAAAGACATATCTCTTGCCCCTATAGTATCAGGTCGATAAATCCTAACTGGCGATCCTAACACTCTTGATGATATCTTATCAATTTGTGGTAATTCTCCACCACCACCTACTATTACAGTTTCATAACTACGACCATCATTAATAATATCAATCTTAGATTTTATAACTGTCATAATTTCTTCAACACCCTTAACTAAGACCTGAGAAAGATCTTTTTGGGTATAATGTTTTTCAAAGTCTTTATCTTGCGTCGTATGTATAATATCTTCATCACCAATATCTTCATCACAAGAACCATATTTTACTTTATAAATCTCAGCTTTATCCATTGGAATCTGCCAAGTAGTTGCAATCTTTTTAGTCAAATCATAACCACCAACATGAGCTTGTGCAATATATTTTAAATATCCACTTTCAAAAAAAGCAATTGTTGATGAACGATATCCAATATCTATCAAAATAGCACCTTCTTGTAAATAAACTTCATCAAACGCTTCTTTGGCACATGCATAAGCATTAATTGTAATATCTAAAACCTCTAAGCCTGCTTTTTCAACAGCATTAATATATCCATAAAGAATTTTCTTTTTGGTAGTAATAATCAATGATTCTGCTTTCAATGAAGCAGATTTCTGGCCTATTGGCACATCTTTCGTTGTCTTGGTATCCAGTTGGAACATTGTAGGTATAACTGAAATAATCTCTTCATCTTCTTCTAACTCAAAACGTTTAGATAAACGAAGTGCCCTAACAACATCATCGCTGGTAATTTGATCTAAAGGAGAATTGACCTTTGTGATTCCGTCACTTTGATAGATATGGGCATGAATAGAAGGAATACATAACGCAACACGCGTAATAGATGCACCCAAAGTAGTAGAAGCTTCATGAATTAACTGTTTAATTTCATCAATCACAACTTCACTATTTTCAATAATGCCTTTTTTTATACCATGACTGGTAATCTTTTTCGCAAATAATATATTGATATTGGCACTTACAGATTCACCTACAAGTAATTTAACTGTTGCACTTCCTATATCTAATACTGCATATATATCCTTCATAACCTTCTCCTTAAAAACTTCTTAACTATTGTATCATATTTTTTTCGTTAAGAAAACACATAATATTGAAAGAAAAACTTTTTTTATCGAATCATTTCTCCCAATTTACTAAAATAACTTCCTTTTGTAATTCTACTTTAAATCGATCGAAAACTGTCTTTTCCACAAGTAGTATCAATTCTAAAATATCTTTTGCACTTGCATAACCATTATTTACAATAAAATTAGAATGTTTTGGAGAAACTTGAGCTCCACCAATTTCATAACCTCTAAGTCCACATTCATCTATATATTTCCAAGCAGGTTTTTCCTCAGGGTTTCTAAAAATACTACCAGCACTAGCAAAATTCCATGGTTGAGAAGCCATACGTTTTTCTTTTCTTTTATCTAAAACATGCATAATATCTTTAGAATCACGTGGTGACATTGTAAAAGTAGCTTCCAATAAGATCCAATCTTTATGATCCTGTAAAATAGAATGACGATAAGAAAATTGCATTTCTTCTTTATTTAAAGTTATAAACTCATAATTCTCATTTAATATCAAAGCCGATGTAAAAACATCACTCATACAATACTTATAAGCACCTGCATTCATATAAACACCACCACCTATAGTGCCAGGAATGCCACCCATAAATTCAAAACCACTTAATCCGACCTTTGCAGCTTCATAAGCCAAATAAATCATACCAGTACCAGCTTGTGCTTTTATCACTGAACCATTAATATTTACTGCTTTTAATCCTTTCATAAGAGAAAAGATGACACCCTGATACTCTTTATCAGAAAACAACAAATCAGAGCCATTGCCAATAACCATATGTTTTATATCATGATCACAACAATATTTAATACCTCTTTTTAAACCTTCAATATCATTTATATATACGAAATAGCGTGCTGGACCCCCAACTTTAAAAGTTGTATGTTTATACATGGGTTCATTTTCTATAATTTCACCAACATTTAAATCAACTAAATCAAAATATACTTGATCAAAATTCATACTTATTTCCTTTCTAATGTTTTTAATATTTCCAGATAAATATCCTGACAAGCATTTGGTTTACCCAATTTTTGAGCATTTGCTTTTAATGTCTTAAGCATTGTTTCATCATGCAATAATGTATTCACTTTTTCTACAAAACATTGTGCATTCAAATCTTTTTCTAATATCCACTGAGCAGCTTGTTTATCCACTAATTCCTTAGCATTATATTCCTGATGATTAGCAACCACATAAGGACTAGGAATAATAAGTGATGCTGCACCTAAAGCTGTAATCTCTGCTAAAGTCGTAGCACCTGCTCTACTAACTATTAAATCACAACTAGATATTAAGCTAGGCATATCATCTATATATGGAACTAAATGAATTGAATCATTTAAATCTTTCAATTCTTCTTTCATGGCTTCATAATAATTCTTACCTGTTACATATATAACATCATAATCAGCATATTGCATTTCTTTTAATGCTGCTTTCATAATTTCATTAACAGATGAAGAACCTAAGCTTCCCATAACAATGACAACTGTTTTTCTATCTTTTGAAATATGATATAAATCATGAATATCATGTAACTCTTTAGAAGAAACAACACTTGCTCTAGGATTCCCTAATAATAC
>JAJQGQ010000246.1 GCA_021200395.1 Erysipelotrichaceae bacterium | reverse complement strand
AAGTTATACCATATTAAAAACTTCTTACTAAAATATTCAGGTTTAGCTTTTATTTTGACATCATGAATACAAACAATACCTGGATTAATTAATGGTGCTGTATTACATAAATTAATAGGTATTGCTTTTTTTCTTGATACATATAAAGGAAAAGATATCTGTTCCCATAAATTGCCTTTCAATTTACCAATTTTATTTACACCAATATGTTCAAATTTTGGTATATTTTCGCAATTAGAAGGTACCACCAGTTCAACAAAATTATCTTCCATTATTTTATCTAATTCCAATATAATCTCATATGCATATCTTTGAACTCCTGTAATTTGTTTTGTAAGAAATCGTCCATTGATAATATATTTAACCATGAATTTCACCTAATTCATCAATAAGTTTTTGAGTATTCTTTTTGAACTGCTCATACATAAAATTATTGATTACTCTTTCTTTTGCAGCTTTACCATATTGATTACTTAATTCTTTATCATTTGATAATGTTTCAATGGCTTCTGCAAAAGCTTTTGAATCACCATTAGAGCATTCAAACCCTGTTACTTTATCTAAATTGACATAATTAACACCACTACCATCAATCGTAAAAGTAACAGCAGGCTTTTCAAAATACATACCCTCAGCTAAAGCGATTCCAAAAGCTTCATTCTTGGTAATTGAAGGAAAAGTAAAGATATCACACGCCTTATAATATGCAATCAGATCTTCATCGCTTAATCTTCCTAAGAACTCTACCTTGCTATCACCTTGGGCTTGCTTCTTTAACTCATCTGTTAAAGGGCCATTGCTTCCAATACATATTTGATAGGAATCATCCAAGTATCGACTAGCTTCTACAAGATATTTAAATCCTTTATACGGAACATGTCTTCCTACTCCAAAGCATAAGGTTTTACCACTATATTTTTCTTTTAAGTCGTTAACCTTTTTATTAACTTGATTGTTAACTTCAAGTCTTTCTGGTCTAATACAGTTAGGTATAACAACACACTTGTCTTTAAATTTATTAAGATAAGGACTACCTTCTATATAGTTAGGACTAGTTGCTACAATCTTATCTGCTCTATCTAATAGTTTTTTTGTTTGTCCACTAAATATCTTTCCTAATATCTTTTGTTTTGTTATATCAAGATGATAATAAACAACAAGCTTATAAGTCTTGTATTTAACCATTGATAACAATTGTGCAACAAATGGATTAGGGAAATGAAATATAACTATATCTGGACGAAAATCATTTAGTACTCTATTTAATTCTCCTAAATAAGATAATGAGAGTGATTGAGAACTGATTTTTGTAAAACATCCACATCTTATAACCTCTATATCATCAACAAAATCATGAACTGTTTCTTTACCATGACAAGTATAATCACCATCATTAGCATCTTCATTAAAACAAATGATTTTCTGCTCTATAGTTGTATCATCCTGTAATGAATCAGCTATATCTCTTGCTACTTGCTCTATACCACCAATATGTGGATACATATAATTTGATATTTGAAGCAACTTCATGGTTTTTCACCCCACAAATTCTTATAATATTTTATCTTTGGTTCATTGCCACTTGGTCTTACAACTACCCATGATTCATCTTCCATAAATAACTTTATGACATTGGATTTAGGTAATGTTAATGGTGTTGTATGTCCATCAATTTCAGTTCTAACAGATAGCATATAATCCTCTTTAGCAATTACTTTTCTTCCTTCAACTTCTTTTAAATCTTCATATCTAAACTGATTAACTATTTCTTCAATTTTCTTTTTACCATCCAAGCCTGGAAGATACTCACTATCCTGTATATCTTCTACATATCCATATTCATCATATATATCATTTAAGACATCTATAAGAGTCTTTCCTTGTTTCTTGTAGAAGTTATATATTTCTGATATAAGAATACAAGACTGTACTCCATCCTTATCTCTGCACATTTCACTGATAAGATAGCCATAGCTTTCCTCATATCCAAACAAGAATGTTTTCTTGCCTTTATATTCTCTTATCTTATCACCAATAAATTTAAAACCAGTTAAAGTAGATTCTACTTCTACTCCGTATTTCTTACAGATTCTTGTACCTAAATCACTTGTAACAATCGTATTAAAAACAATACCATTCTCTGGTATTGTTCCTTTCTTATATTTCTCTGATAATAGATACTGAAGCATAATTGCACCAGTTTGATTACCAGTAAGATAATGATATTCATCTTTATGTTTAACAACAACTCCTAATCTATCACAATCAGGATCAGTGGCTATAATGAAATCAATATTTTTTTCTTTGGCCAGTTCTATAGCCTTATTAAATGATTTTGGATTTTCTGGATTAGGTGATTCAGTATTTGTAAAATTACCATCAGGTACACATTGACTTTTGACAGAATATACTTCATAACCCAATCTAGATAACATTGTTCTTACTGGTATATTACCTGTACCATGAAGCGGTGTGTAAACAATTTTTACATCACTTTTATCGAGTTTGGGATTTTCTTGAACCTTTAATAATTCCCTATAATAAGCTTCATCAATTTCATTACCAATATATTTAATCATTCTAATATCATAGCAATCTATTCTTACATCAAGACAGTTACCAACTTTCCTGATGTAGTCAATAATGACATCCGTATCTCTTGGTACGCACTGACATCCATGCTTATCATATATCTTATATCCATTATATTCTGGTGGATTATGAGAAGCAGTTATAACGATTCCACCTGTAGCATGTACATATCTTACTGCAAAAGATAACTCTGGAGTTGTTCTCAAACTTTCAAACAAATACACTTTGATATCATGAGATGCTAGAAGCTTTGCAGCTTCCTGAGCAAAAATAAATGAGTTGTTTCTATTGTCATATGCAATTACAACTCCAGCTTTCTTATCACCATAATCTTCAATATATCTGGCATATCCTTCAGTGTTTTTTCTTATAGTATAAATATTTAATCTATTGGGTCCAGCACCCATAATGGCTCTAATACCACCTGTACCAAATTCAAGTTCCTTGTAAAAACATTCTTCTATCTGTTTATCATCATACGATAATAGTTCTTCTCTCATACCATCAAGAAGAAGCCATCTTTCATACTCTTCTTTGATATTCATTAGATTTTCTCCCTTAATTCATGAACCTTACTTAAACTATCTTTTTTACCAATAACAATTCTTTCATCTGTTTCAATACAGAAAATATCATCAATATCTAATAAAACAATTTCTTTATCAGTTGAATAAACTGTATTTTCTTTTGAATCAAATAACTTTGTATTACCTTTTATAATATTGCCATTAGAATCCTTATCAATATATCTTTCTAATGCTTTCCATGAACCAATATCATCCCATCCGAAATCTGCTGGAATAACATAGATATGTTCTGATTTTTCCATGATTACATAATCAATGGAAATAGCTTCACATTCTTTATATTTTACTTCTAAATTAATCATATAATCATTACTATTAATCGCAGGCAATGATGATAAAATATCAAAAGATTGTTTAAAATATGTATTCATTTCACTTAGCATGAATTCACTATTAAACATAAACATTCCTGCATTCCATAAGTAATCTCCAGATTGAAGATATTCATTGGCTTTATCAATATTTGGTTTTTCTACAAATTTTTCTACCTTGTAGATTGAATGTTTAGTATCAGAATCAATTTGATTATGATATTTAATATATCCATAACCTGTTTCAGGTCTATTAGGAGTAATACCAATAGTAATAATAGATTCATGATTGTGATTAATGAATTCATTGCCATCTTGAAGTACCATTAAGAATTCTTCTTCATCATTTATCATATGATCACTAGGAAGAACAACTATATTAGCATTCTCATATATTTGTTTGATATATAATGTAGATAATAAAATACATGGTGCCGTATTTCTTCCAATAGGTTCAATAATAATATTTTGCTTTGGTAAATTAGGTAATTGTTCACTAACTAAAGAGACATATTTATTTCCTGTACAAATGAATATATTTTCTATATTCATATTCTTCAATAATCTATCAACAGTTATCTGAAGCATTGTTCTATCTTCAGTCAGACTTAGAAATTGTTTAGGTTTTTCTTCTGTTGACATAGGCCAGAATCTGGTACCTCTACCACCAGCCATAATAAGAGCTGTTAACATTACTTTGCCCCCTCTCCCTTTATAACTGAGACAATTGTTTTAAAAAATATCTTTATATCCAACCATAGCGAACAATTATCCACATAATATAATTCCATTTCCATTCTTTCTTCATATGTAGTTGAACTTCTACCATTAGCAGCCCAATATCCAGTTAAACCAGGCTTAACTGATAAAAACTTGTTCTTATCTTTACCATATAAATCAACTTCATCCTGTATGACTGGTCTTGGACCAATAATAGACATATTACCTATAAATATATTTAGTATTTGTGGTAATTCATCTATTGAAGTCTTTCTTAGTATATTTCCTACTTTAGTTATTCTTGGATCATTCTCTAACTTAAAGTTTGTGTCCCATTCTCTTTTTTGTTCTTCATTTAAAGTTACATAGAATTCATCAAATGTTTTATATTTTGTAGTCATACTCCTAAATTTATAAACACCCAAAGGTTCCCCGTTCATACCTATTCTCATGTGTTTATAAAAAACAGGTCCACTATCATCTAATTTGATTGCGATTGCTATTATTAAAAATACTGGTGATAAAACAATCATTGCTATAAATGATAAAACCACATCAAATAATCGTTTAACTAAAAAATAAAAATACTTATTAGTGACATTTGAAGAACTCAAACTCTCTTTATTAGTATCCAAATACTTCCTTCCCTCCCTCTGATAATAAAAAAGAATATAGTTGTCCTTTCCAATTAACTGATTAATTGGAAAAAACAACTATATTCAAA
>JAJQGQ010000108.1 GCA_021200395.1 Erysipelotrichaceae bacterium | reverse complement strand
CCTAATATTAATATAAACAGCAAAGATACAACATATAATACTGAATTTTCTATAAATGTTATTTCACATATTTTATCTTGACTATAGCCATCAAAATACTGATATGCCCATTCAACTCTCTTGTTATAACAATATCCAACAGATAATATCAATGTTGCTATTACAAATAAAACATTAACAATAATATGAATATTATTTTGAAATTCCAGGTATTCCTGATAACTGTCATAGAATTGTATATCCTGATTGTAAATAACACGACTATTATCATATAAGGCATAATCTTCAATAGAATTTATTGTCACTATAGGATTCATACCTGTTATTTCCTGATAATCATTTAATGGAATATATATAACATTATCCTGTGATAAACTTTGTATAACACTTTGATCATCATTCATAATTCCTGCAACATCATATGTATAATCCTGATTTTGATATGTAAAGCTAATGGTTGTATCTCTAAGATTTTTACCTATACCTTGAAAATACTTTTGACTGATATAGCAACCATCAATCTTATAATCCTGCAGTAAATAAGTACTGATATCATCTTTTGATGCATAAAAGAATAATTCAACCATTTCTCCATCAAGTTCAACATATTGTGTTTGATAATCTTCACTTAAGACATATTTATGAATAGACTGATTTAAAGTGTCAACCTGCTTCATAGTTATATGATCTATATAATAAATAATACCTGATGTTATTAAGGGAATAAGACATATCATAATTAATAATTGAAGATAAAAGAAATGATTTTTCATAAATGTCGCTTTAATATGATTGAGCAATCGAATATGATTGTTTTTCAATTTGAATGCATGGTCATCAGATTTATCATGATCCTTAATAATCTTTAACTTTTGATTTTCAAATAAATATATTTTATCTACATAGTTATCAACATCTCTATGGCTAGTAATAATAATACACATATGATATTGTTTTATTAATGACTGTAGCCATTCCATCATTTTTCTTTCATTTTCTTCATCCAACTGACTTGTTGGTTCATCCAATAACAATAATTCTGGTTTCTTAGCAACTTTACATGTAACAGCAACTCTTTGTTTTTCTCCTCCAGATAGTTCTGATACTTTTTGATTCATGAGATATCCAATTTGAAGATTATCTAGTAATATCTTAATGTCATCATCAGTTAAAGATATCTCATTCATTGTAGCATAATACAAAATATTGTCTTTAACTGTTAGATTTTCATTTAATCTATTATCCTGTGTAACAAAGCTTATTTTTTCTCTTCTAATTTGTGCTTTTTGTTTTTCTGAAAAATTACTTATTTCGTAGTTATTCCATTCATATGAATAATTGATATGATGTACTAATCCTATATCATATAGTAAGGTTGTTTTTCCACAGCCACTTTTTCCTTTGATTAAAACAATCTCATTACTGTTAGCCTTAAAATTTCCTTTATCTAATAATACTCTATCCTTATAGAATAGCTGAATATTTTTGAGTTCAATCATAGTTATCACCTAATAAAATAATAATGGTATTGATTCAATAAGTAATGAAAGAACTAAGCATAGAATAATATTTGTATAAGATAATGAAAGAGTTGTTATTTGTAGATATGATAACAATAATACTATGGCATAACTTAGGATAACAGAAAATATAAATGTTATAAGTATATTAAAAATCATACAATGTAGGCGTATCTTTAAGGTGTCCTTGGTGTCTAAAGATAGTTTATGCAAATAGACAAAGAAATGATTATCTTCATGACGTTTTACAAATTTCATGACAAATAATATAACAATCATACATCCACTAAATATAAGCATAATATTTTTAGTATTGTTAATAGTGGATTGCTGATTTTCAATATAATTCATATAAGTTGAAAAGTTAGATTCAACACCAAGTCCTAAATCAGTAACATCATCATAAAATTCACTATAATCTTCATAACTATTTAATTGTATAACATAGGCATTGACTTCATAAGGCTTATATTCTATGTCACCTGTATTATAAGAGTCAGAAACAGCATATTCCTGCATATATGATTCATAAGTTGATTGAGGAATATAGATAGTATATTTAGATGGATAGACATCCATGCCTATATCATCTTCTGTTAGAATTCCTGCTATCTTTAATGTTACTTCAATTGTATGATCATTTGGATAAACAATATAATAAAGTGGTGACGTATAATCAGAACTATCAAGAACATAGCCATCATTATAAATATTATATTGTGGTACAGGCAAGTTAATAGTGATAGTATCATTACCTGCTGTTATATTCAATGCTTGAGCTAATTCATTAGAAATATATATACCTTCATCATTTATGCTTGTTTCGATATAATTTGAAACATCATTATTTTCATCATAGGATATATAACTGATAACTTCCTCGCTTTCATATTCATTGCCATTATAAGTTATAAAAGAAGCATCGATAAAGTTATCACTTGAAAAATAATAAAGATTTCTTATATCTTTTATATTATCTATTTCTTGTAAGGCTGATAATTGGTCCTCAGTTAAAGGATATTCATTTCCTGAATAAGTTAATCCTTCTTGTAAAGGATAATATACAACAAACTGATTTGTAAAAGCAGAAGAAAGATTATCCTGTTGTTGATTGATATAACTGTTCATTGAGAATAATCCTACTGCAATAAAAGCAATAATGAGGATTGATAGAAATTGTGTAAATATATGATATAGTTTTGAATGTTTCCATGTTTTAAAGTAATATTTTTGAAGGTTTTTAGATTGAAAGTTGTTTATTTCTATTTCATCATCATTAATATGTTGCTCTGTCACCAATTGATGATTTTCAATATGATAAACAACATCAGCGATTTCTAATATATCATTATCATGGGTAGAAATAATAACAGTTTTATCTTTTAAATACTTTTGAATGATTTGAATCATTGCTTGTTTCATCTTTTTATCAACTGATGCTGTTGGTTCATCTAGTAACACAATAGGTCTTTTTGATAAGATGGCACAAACAAGTGTCAATCTTTTCTTTTCGCCTGTAGATAAGCTATTAATGTAAAAATGATATGTATGTTCCAGCTCTAATGCTTTGAATATATTTTCTTCCAATTGAATATCACGTTCAATATTATAAATAGCATACAATAAATTAATATTATCCTGAACTGTTAGATGCTCTTCAAATAATGGTTCTTGTTTACAGTAATACATATTTAACAAATCATTTCTATTAGGTTTATGATGATTGATTGAATAATCACAGAATTCATTTTTACAACTATATAAAAGATCTAATAGAGTTGTCTTGCCAGCTCCACTGTTTCCTGAAATGACTGTTATTTGTTGGGGACCACATATGAAATTTGTATAATCAAAAACCAGATGCTCATAATTGATATAAATGTTTTTAAGTACTAGCATGAGGATTACCTCCTGTTTAAATATTATTTTTATATGCAAAATAAATAAAGCATAATTTTATAATGTTTTTTTATTTCAAAAAGAAAGCGTATGATACGCTTTCTTAACGTTTATGTGTTTCAGTTCCACTGTCTACTAAATTTCCTGATGAATCTCTTAAAGTCCATTTCCATTTTATTGTTATACCCGAAGTTGAAATTGTAACAGTTCCAGAAGTATCATTAACACTAAATGTATATCCTGATATAGGATATGCATAGCATGTACTACTTACATATGTGGTTTCACCAGTATTATTATTATACTTGATTGTAGATTTAAAATTTGCAGAGCCCAAAGATCCAGTGAATTTTACAGTTGTTGTGTAAGTTGTGTAATCTATTGTGCTATTAGTATTAATGTCTTGACTTTTTGCTTTTACATTCACAATACCTGTCATAACAATGCAACAAACACAAAATACTTTTAAAAAATTTTTGATTAGTTTCATTTTATTCACTCCTCGTATTGAAAACGTTTTCCTAAAATAATATTATCATATTAACATTATTTTGTAAAGTACAATAGATTTAATTTTTGTTTATAAAATATTGAAGATTGTTTGAGTTTAATGTATGATTTCATTTAGAGGTGATTCAATTTGAAACAATCAAATCATATATCTTTTAATGAAATCGAAGGTTTCATGAATGATGCTAAATACAACAGTTTAAAAACGCCATTTAAGAATATATATATAACAGTTTGTATTTGGTCTATATGTTTATTCATAACTGAATTAGTCAATATTATTTTAACTCGTCTATCCCTTAAATTTATGTGGGTAGCAAGCACATGGTATTATCCTTTTCATAATACTGTATATATTGGGATGCATTTATTATCATTAGGAATTTTCTTTTTGCTTGTATATAGGAATAAACAAATTCAATATCGTGAAAAAAGGTTTCTTTTATTCTGGTCATTAATACCATTACTGATATGTTTATATGATATATTACCAGTTGTTATACTACAACTAAACAGTGCTCTTTACTTTTCTTTATATGCTATTATTCCTTGGGATTGGCTAATATTTGTGATGGGAATGCTTATTATATCCTTTTATAGATCAAATAAAGGTATAACATATTGGACGATTTTTAATATCATATTAGTTATTATATTTATATTTGTTTCTATAATCATTTACACTGCTGATATGTCAGCATTTAGTTATGCCAATGCTATTTCAACCATTTCTGATGTCATTTATACTTATTATACTTATTGCATATATGTGTTAGTTTTTACAGTTTTAACATATTGGAGCTACAAGCATGTTTAAGAATTTTGATGAAATACCACAGGTTTTTGAATCAAAATTAAGAATACAAATATTATCTTACTTACATGTTGCACCAACGACTTTTTCAGACATCAAAAAAATGTGTTCTTATTCTGATGGGAAAATTGTAGGTCAGTTAAATGTTTTGATAAAAGAAGGATATATTATCCAAAAGAAAGAAATTGTTGATAATAAACCAAGAAGTACGTATACAAT
>JAJQGQ010000243.1 GCA_021200395.1 Erysipelotrichaceae bacterium | reverse complement strand
CATCTATACAACTCTTCATTTCCTCTAAGGTTTTTACATAGGCATCAATAACTTTAGAATATAAGTGATTTGATGATTGACTTTGTTTTTCCTCATTTTTATAAGCCTCTAAAGCATAACGAAACTCTGTATAACCTTTATAACCAATTTTTTTTGATAATCTTACTATTGATGACGGTGATACTTGATATATTGCAGCTGCTTCTGCAACTGGATTATTAATAATAACCTCAGGATTTGCTGTGATTAAATCACAAGTTCTTTTTTCTGCCTTTGTTAAATTGGCATAAAAAATTGATATTTTTTGCATTGGATTCATGATAGTTTCCTCCTAACGGTATTATATCCTATTTTGAAATATATTTCAAAGAAAAAGCGAATGCATTTCACATTCGCATTTCTTTATTGATATTGTTTTTTTATAATTGGCTAATGCACCTATAAGGTTAGAATCGTTATAATATTGACAAGGAACTATTTGTACTCTAGGAATAGGTATAGGCATTCTTTCATAAATATCATCTAATGATTTTTGAATATATTCATGTAAAATAGGTTGCTGACTAATACCGCCTCCAATGGCAATTTTTTCAGGATCTACAGTTGCTTGAATATTATATAAACCAGTCGCAATATTATCAGTAAATTTCTTTAAAGCTGCTAAAGCTCTTTCATCACCATTATTAATATATTCAAATGCTTTAATACCATCAATCTTATCAGGCTCTCCAACTGCTTCACCAACATATCGAGAAAGCATATTTGCACTTCCACTCATGCCCCACTTTCCATCATAACCTTCTGTCTTCTCATCCCAATCACAAGAAACCAAATAACTAAATTCACTCGCAAAGCCATGGCTACCAGTAAATACATTATCACCTACAGTGATTCCACCACCAATACCAGTACCAATAACACATACTGCACCCACATCAGTTCCTTTTAAACTACCATAAGTCACTTCACATAGTGCAGCACATTTAGCATCATTTTCGATTGTAAAACGATCAGTTGTGACAGATTTTAACTCAGCTAAAATATCAGTTCCCAAATTGTACAATAGAGCTCCAGGAACTTGTACCTTATTTGTATGTTTATTAATAAGTCCTGGCAAAGACATTGCTATACCATCTACTCTAGATTCATATTGTTGATATATATCAGAAATCGCTTTCTTAAATGAATCTAATGAATCCATAGGAGTTGGAACTTTCCCTTTTTCTAACATTTCAAGTTCATCATTCATCAAAGCATATTTGATGGCTGTGCCACCTACATCAAAAACTAAATATTCCATTTATATCCACCTTCCTCTGTAATTTTAACATGTTTTAAACCATAAAAAAAGATTTCTCGATAAAATCAAGAAATCTTTTATATTTAATGAGTTGCTCCACCAGTTACCTTGATATCTTCATCAGTATCAACAATTGCTTCAATAGCAGCTGTTAATGCTTCAACAATAACATCAAGACTCATGCTAGGCATACCTTTTTTATCAATAACTTGTTGTGGTAAATATGGAATATGGATAAATCCACTCTTCTTACCAGGATATTTTGTTTCGCAAATATGTCTTACACCATATGTAACATGGTTACAAACAAATGTTCCAGCTGTATTAGATACAGATGCAGGAATATTATGAGATTGAATTCTAGCAACCATAGCTTTAATAGGTAAGTTTACAAAATATGCTGCTGGTCCATCAGGAAATACAGGTTCATCAATAATTTGTTGACCTGCATTATCTGGAATACGACAATCATCAACATTGATTCCTACTCTTTCAACAGTAATGTCTGGACGTCCACCAGCTTGACCAATAGATAAAATAACATCAGGATCATTTTCAGCAATAGCAGCGTCAATAACATCCAATGATTTATGACATACTGTTGGAATTTCTAATTTAATTATTTGGGCACCAGCGATTTCATCAGGTAATTTTTTTACTGATTCAATAGCAGGATTGATTTTTTCTCCACCAAATGGATCAAAACCAGTAACTAATACTTTCATTCATTAACCTTCTTTCAATTAAAATGCTAAGAAATACATTAAGAAAATATGGATAACTAACATAATTAATGCCATTGGAACTTGAGCAAAGATAATTGCATATTTACTCTTAGTTTCCAGTAAGGCAGCAGGCATGATATTGAAGTTTGCAGCCATTGGTGTCATTAAAGTACCACAGTAACCTGCAGTTAAACCTAAAGCACCAACAACAACTGGATTAGCACCTTGAGCAATTAAGAATGGGATACCAATACCAACAGTAATAACTGAGAATGCAGCAAAACCGTTACCCATAATCATAGTAAACATTGCCATAGCTATACAATATACAGCAGTTGCAACAAATAAGTTATCTGCTGGAATAACTGCACTTACACCTGATGCAATAACATCACCAACACCAGCAGCTGTAAATAATGAACCTAAAGCAGCTAATACTTGTGGTAAAATACCAGTTACACCAACACTATCCAACATACGTGTACCATCTTTGATAGGTGTATCAGCTTTAGGTTTAAATAAAATAAATGCAACAATTAATGCGATAACTGCAGAAACACCAATAGCATTATTTGAACCTAAATTAGTAAATACAGTTGCTACAATAACTGCAGCTAAAGCTAATGTGATAGGTGGTATAAATGGTTTATAACCATATTTATCAGCATTACTACGTGTTTCTTCAGCTGAAGGAACATCACTCTTAGTCATAACAACTTTCTTTGAAGCAGATAAAACTGCTAAACCAACAACACATGCACCAGTAATCCAAGTAGGAACATAAGGTCCAACAATAAATGTAGCAGCTAAAACAAACCAAAATGCAGCTGTAAAATATCTATCTTTACATTCTGTATCTTTTAGAGCTTTATAACCAGTTAAAATAAAGATAATACCAATAACACAGTAAAAAGATTTCTGCTACAATGGTACTTAAACTCCATGTAATTTCGTACATAATCTACAACCCCTCTCCTTAATTCTTACCAAAACGTTTTTTCAAAATTTGATCGAATAATAACGCATAAGCGACACCTACAACAACTGAAATAACCGCAATAGGTACAGATTGTCCTGCAATATCTAATGCAGTGACATTATAACCTTGTTCAGTCAATGTAGATACGATCAACAATGTTCCAGAAGAACCCATGAAACAGTTTTGAGCGAAGAAGTTACCATAGTTTTCAGTACCTGCAGCCATACCTTTAATTTGATCTTCAGTCTTTTCATCAATTTCACCATATTGAGCTACAGCAGCTGCTTGAGCCATAGGGTTAATCAATGGACGAATGAATTGTGGATGTCCACCAATACGTAATGAGAATGCAGAGCAGATAGTACGAACTGTTTGCCAAATAGCCAACAAACGTCCAGTTGTAGCTCCTTTAATACTCTTAATTAAATCAACAGCTTTATCTTTAAGCCCCATACGTTCACATAAACCGATAACAGGTAATGTTAAAACAAATAAAGTTGCAGTACGATTAGTTAAGAATGAATTCCCCAATGTAGATAATATATCTATAATAGACATTCCTCCAACTAAACCAGTGGCTAACCCTGCAACAACGACTACGGCTAAAGTATCAAACTTTAACACGAAACCAACAATTACAATAACGACACCAATTAGTTTAATAATTTCCATTGTCCCGTCTCCTTTCATAAATATAATTAAGTTTACTATAAATATTAAAACTTTTCAATTAAAAATGGTTTTTTAAACAAAAAAAACATGATTTTTTTTGTTTTTTTCTAAAATGTGATAAAAATTAATAGTTTTTTATCATCCAAAATTAACAAAAAGAGAACAAATACTTATTTGTTCTCGCAGAATCTAAAACAAATGAAATCTATCACGAGTATCAGCTTTTATACCTTTTGCTACACCTTTTTTCATAATAACTTTATCACCAACTGTAATTGTAGGATTATGGGTTACTAAATCAAAATGTCCAGCCGCATTATGACTGCCACCAAGTGCCAAGTTTCTGCCAAATCCTATATGAAACGTACCATAAGTTGATTCATCTTCAATATAACTTCTACCTGCACATTCAGAAACTTTGTTTAAACCAATTCCAAACTCAGCCGCACAATACATTTCCAAATCATTAAATGATTCCATATATTCTTTTAATTTTCTACCATCAGGAGTATCTTCAATATCACTAATATATCCATTTTCAATAATTATCTTTAATGGTTTTTCTACTAATCCTATATATCCCATTGAACCATCTAATATAAGTGTCCCATTCGTCTTATATTCAATAGGTGAAATATAGACTTCAAAGCTCGCAGAAGAACATTTACCAGGTTGCCATACAGATCCATGGAAAATACCTGGAAAACGATCCGTAATATTAAAATACAAATCCGTTCCTAACTCTGTAGTAACATGAATACGGTTACATTCTCTTAATTGCCAAAGCATAGGCATGCCAATACGACTAGCCTCGTCTGGCGACATTTTTAAGAAATCTTGTTCCAATAAAGATCGTCCATCATTTGTCGACATCGGCATTGATAAAAACTGAGCACCTCTTGATAAAGCATAATATACAGCATCTGTTGTAATAAAAGAATAATTTGTAGCTCCAACTATAGCATCAGCTTCTGCCATATCATAACGCAATGCTTCAATGGTTAAAGCTCCTTGAATTTCATCAGATTTTAATTCAACAATTTTATATTTAGCTCCAACTTTCTTAGCAGCATTTTCAAAAGCTTTAGCCTCTCTACGCTTTGTTTCATCAGTTATAAAAAATAAATAATTGCCTTCCACTGCATGAAGCCAATCCTCTACGACAATTCTTGCTCCCTCTTCGATTTTCATATGTACCTCCACCTTATATTCTTATTATATATTTGTCAAAAACAAAATACAAGTTCAACAAAGTCACGTTTTATAAAACTAAGATTTTTAACCACAAAAAAAAGGATATCCTTTGGATATCCAAGATAGAACCGGCAGCGTGCTATTTTTG
>JAJQGQ010000136.1 GCA_021200395.1 Erysipelotrichaceae bacterium | reverse complement strand
GTAGTATTGTTGTATTTGTTTTGGTGAACTAATAATTGCTCATTTACTTCATTTTGTAATATTTGAGCTTTATTTTCATCTTTCGTGATTCTATAAATATAAGGAATCATTTCTTCTAATAATTGTTGATAATCATCATTAAGAAAAGTATTCATTATTTTGTAACCTTTAATATATGATTTTCTTCTTGAATATGACTATTATAGAATTCTGTTAATGCTTGAATCATATAATAGCTATCTTTCAAACCAGCTGTTTCATATGAAGAATGCATAGCCAATTGTGGCAAACCAATATCAACGCTATTCATGGATACTTGAGACATCGCAATGTTACCTAAAGTACTACCACCTAATTTATCAGAACGATTAGCAAAGAATTGTACAGGTACATCAGCATTTTCACAAATTGATTTAAAAATCGCTACACTAGTGGCGTCACTTGTATATTTTTGACCAGCGTGTGATTTTATAACAATACCTTCATTCATATAAACACAGTTTTTTGCATCTGTAAGTTCAGGATGATTAGGATGAACAGCATGAGCATTATCTGCACTAACCATAAAACTAGATGCTAAAGCACAATAAAAATCTTCTTCTGTCTTATTTAAAGACATATTAATACGTTTTAATACATCAAACAACATCGTTGATCCTGCACCTTGTTTTGATTGAGATCCCACTTCTTCATTATCAAAACATGCAAAAACATTAATATTTTGATCATTATGACCTTTTAAGAAAGCTTGTAAAGATGTATAAGCACATTGAAGATCATCAATACGACCTGAAGAAATAAATTCTTCATTTAATCCCCAAATAGATGGCTCGCTACGATTATATAAATAAAGATCACATCCATAAATATCTTCTACATTAACATTTAATTCTTGAGCAATAAGCTTCTTAAAATCCCCTGCTTTACTATCACTACCACCAAACAATGGTAACATATCAATTTGTTGATTATAAGCATAGCCATCATTAACGCTTCTATTCATATGAATCGCAACATTTGGAATTAAAACCAAATCTCTATCAAAATTTAATAATTTTGGTATAAACTGATTATCTTCTTTAACCAATACTCTTCCTGCAACTGATAAAGGTTTATCAAACCAAGTAGCACATAACATACCACCATAAGGTTCTACATTAAGTTTCATATATTTGTCACTAACTTGTAATTCAGCATTTTCTTTAATCTTAAATGTTGGTGAATCACTATGAGATGAAACAATATGAAAACTATAATTAGATAATGGTTGTCCTGTATGAAAAGCAATAATACTTGTTTGATTTCTCGTAACAAAGTATTTTTGATTATATTCTATCTGCCAATGTTCACTTTCTAATAATTCCTTATAACCATTATTAAGTAATTCTTGTCTCATATTTTCTACTGCATGAAATGCTGTAGGACTCTTTTTGAGAAACTGTAATAAATTTTGAGAAACTTCTTTATACATAAAATAACCTCCAAATATATTATACTACTGTGCCTCTCTTTTTGCAATTTGTGGTAAAATCAAACCTAATGCTGTTAAAACAATTGGTGTAGCAATATTTAATACCATTGTGAATAAATCTGTCGAATACATACCCATAATACAGCATGCTAATGTTACTGCAAAACACCAGCATCCAAAGAACATAGCTAATCCTTGTCCTTTAACAAAACGATATTCAGCAGGGAATTTATCAAGTTGTCTTCTTAATGCAATATAAGCAACAAATACCCATAAATAACGAAGTGGCATACATACTGAATTTAATTTTGTTAATTGGGTTAAAACAGCAGCAGCTCCAGGAACAACAGATTGTACTAAAATAATAGCTCCAGATAATAAAGCAACTAATTTAATACCATTGACATAAGCACCATGTTTGTTTTGTTTTAATAATGCCTTAGGAATAAATTGTTGTGTATCTTTATTATCCAATAACATTCTAAGTGGTGCATCAATACTAATAACCAATGTAGATAATTGACCAACCATATTACATAACGCATAAATAACTAATAATAAATCTCCTACATGATAATATTCCCCTAATTGCTGGAAGGCCCAATAAGCACCATTTGATACATATGAACTAAAGTTTTCATTAATCACCTCAGGATCAAACATCATACCCATAGCAATTGTTCCTAAAATGGCACAAACCATAACCATGATAGCTAAAGTAATCATACCTCTAGGGAATCCTTTAGATGGATTTTCTACTTTATTAACATAAGGTGAAATCTTTTCACAACCACCTACGGCAAAAACTAAAATCGATAATGAGGTAAAATAGTTCACATTAAATTGTGGTACGATGTTTTTCAAACTAAAGTCCATTGAAACATAACCACCATTAGGGTTAATAACAGGTGCAGCAAACATCATTAAAATAAATAAAATAGACATGACAAACATACTTGATCCAGCTGCCGTAGCTAGACTCTTTAACGGATTCATACCTTGACTTGCAACCCAGCAGAATATAAGCAAGATAGCTAATGTTACAAGTTGTACAGCTAATGTTGGGAAAGTATCATATGTTTCAGCATTTCTAAATACCGCCCAACTTAAAGCTTTTAAGCCACCACTACTCTTAGAGGCAATGTAAGTAATATGACATGCCCAGTATGTCCAGCCAGCATAATAAGCAACCTTTGGACCCATTGTTTCATTGATCCATGAACTTACACCACCACCTAAATCTTTAAAAGCAGAGCCTAATTCCCCTACCATCAAAGCATATGGTACAAAATACAATGCAAACATAAACACCCAACTAAAAATAACTTGAATACCATTAAAGTAAACAAAGCCATTTAATACATTTCCAAATCCCCAGACAGTTGAAAATGCCATGAATGCAAGTGTGTACCACTTCATCTTCTTTGAATTTTCCATAAAATCCTCCATAAATATAAAATTGTATTTTTGTACAAACATTTATACATTCATTCGTACAATACAAGCGACTTCCTAATTATATCAATATGCACCCATAAAAACAACATTTTTTTACAAATCGTCGATTTTATTTTCAATAATTTTGGGTTAATACAAAAAAATATTTTAAAAAATGCTTTTAAGAGAAAATTGTTCTTGTTTAAAAACAATTTTCTCTTAAAAATAGTCCTCAACAAGGACTATTAAATAAGCAAGTAATATTCAAATAAAATAATTTCTACCATGTACCCAGCAATTTTCCGATTATAAAATAGCGTTTATACGCTCTAAAACTTTTTCTTTCTTCCTTAGGAGCTTTATTTGTTAATTTCGTTTTAACATGACCACTATTCAATCAACTTTTTTAATGAATTTCAATGAAAATTCAGTAGTATTAATACTATTGAAATAATCTGAAAATACTTCAGGGATAATTTCTTATATTGATAGCTTTTCTTGTAAGATCCCTATACTATTATATATACGCGTAAAATTTCTTTTTTTGTAGAATAAAAAATAGTCCACATTTGTGGACTATTAAGCTCTTAAATGAGCATCATATTGTTTTTCAACAACTTTTAAGATATCTTCCATGAGTTTATTAACAGTAGCATCTTCTAATGTTTTAGATGGATCTTGGAAAGTTAAAGAAATAGCGACTGATTTTTTACCTTCTTCAACATGTTCACCTTCATAAATATCAAAGATTTCTGTTTTAGCAATCATGCGTCTGCTTGTTTTTTGGATTGTCTTAACAACATCATTGGTTGGAATATCTTTATTCATAACTAAGGCAATATCTCTTGTAATAGATGGATATTGAGGAATAGCGGTGAATTGTAGTTTTCTAGTTTTTAGATTTAATAATACAGATAAGTTTAATTCTGCTACATAAGCATCTTTAATATCATATTTCTTAGCCATTAATGGATGGATTTCACCAATGACACCAACAATATTCTTACCCATCATAATATAACCACTTCTACCTGGATGGAAGTAACGATTATCTTCTTCAACACGTTTTAAAGTATATCTAGATTCTTCAATATTTAATTTTTTAAAGATAGCATCTACAAAACCTTTAACTAAATAAAAGTCAGCTTTTGTACTAATTTGTTTCCAAGGAACTGATTGATATAAACCAGAACATGCAATAGCTAAAGATGATAATTCCGTATCTTTTGAATAGGTATTAGATATTTCAAAGATGTTGACATCTTTAATAGCATGAGAATTATTATAATTGATAACTTCTAATAAAGAAGGAATCAATGATTTTCTAGTAACACTTCTTTCTTCACTTAGTGGTGATAATAATTCTATTGCATCGTTTGAATGGAAGAGATTGAAATCATCCACTTTAGCTGGTGAAGTTAAAGTATAAGTAATCGTTTCATGCAAACCTAAATCTGATAATAGATGTTTAAGATATCTTGATTTAGATTGAGTATCTGTTAATGCACCTTGTGTTGTTTCCATTTCTGGTAATGTTGATGGAATTTTATTGTAACCATACATTCTTGCGACTTCTTCGATTAAGTCTGCAGGAATACTCATATCGTTACGATAAGTTGGTACAGTGACATTGAAGACGTCATTTTCTAATGTATAAGTAAAATGTAATCTTGTATAGATATCAGCAATTTCTTCAGTAGTGATATTTGTTCCTAAAAGATGATTGACTTTAGCTGTTGAACAAGTAATGGTACGTTGAGATTCATTATAAGGAGTAGAAACTGTTTTATAGATTTCTTTAGCATCGGCTAAATCCTTTAATAATGAAGCACAACGATTTAAGACACGATATGTATTAGCTGTATCTATAGCACCTTTAATATAGTGTTGAGAAGCATCTGTCAATAAATTTAAACGTCTGGCGGTATTTCTCAAAGAAGCACCATCAAATGTTGCTGCTTCAATAACAATATTAACTGTATTGTCATCAATCTTTGTATCATTACCACCCATAACACCAGCAACACATCCAATACCATCGTCAGTAGAGACAATAATATCTTCAGGTAATAATTGATATTCATTATCATCTAATAAAACTGCTTTTTCATTAAAACCAGTTTTAATCACAAACTCTTTTTTCTTTAATTTATCATAGTCATACAT
>JAJQGQ010000052.1 GCA_021200395.1 Erysipelotrichaceae bacterium | reverse complement strand
GTTCCTGTATAAACTTTACGATTGTTTCTATCCATACTTATCTCCTTCCTAAGCGTTTAATTCTCTTTCCTTAATAATTGTTTTAATACGAGCAATATTTTTTCTTACTTTGCGAATACGCGCTGTATCTTCTAATTGCCCAGTAGCTTGTTGGAATCTCAAGCTAAATAATTCCTTTTTATATTCTTCTACTTTTTCAAGTAATTCTGAAGTTTCTAATTCTCTAATTTCCTGAGCTGTCACAATTACTCACCTCTTCCAATAATCTTACATTTGATAGGTAACTTATGAGATGCAAGTCTTAAAGCTTCTCTTGCTACTTCCTCTTCTACACCAGCAACCTCAAACATAACACGGCCTTCTTTAACAACTGCTACCCATTCTTCTGGAGAACCTTTACCAGATCCCATACGAACTTCTAGAGGTTTCTTAGTTTTAGCCAAATGTGGGAAAATTCTAATCCAAACTTGTCCACCACGTTTCATGTAACGATTCATCGCAACACGGGCAGCTTCAATTTGTCTTGATGTAATCCAAGCACCTTCTTGAGCAACTAATCCATATTCACCAAAAGAAACCTTAGTCCCTCTTGTAGCCTTGCCTTCATATTTAACTCTATGAGGTCTTCTATATTTAGTTCTTTTAGGCATTAACATGATTATTTATCTCCTTTCTTCTTTGTAGGAAGAACTTCTCCTCTACAAATCCAAACTTTGACTCCTAATTTACCATAAGTTGTATGAGCTTCGGCAACCGCATAATCAATGTCAGCTCTAAGCGTATGTAAAGGTACATTACCTTCACTATATCCTTCTTTTCTTGCCATTTCAGCACCACCTAAACGGCCAGATACACATGTTTTAATACCCTTAGCACCTGCACGCATTGTAGCTTGAATAGCTCTCTTTTGCACAATTCTAAATGAAGCACGATTTTCTAATTGTTCAGCAATCTTATTAGCAACCAATTGTGCATTTAAATCAGGATTCTTAATCTCTACGATGTTGATAAAAACTTTATCAGCTTTAACCATCTTAGTGATTTCTTTTCTTAAATCATCAACTTTCTTACCTTCCTTACCAATAATTACACCTGGTCTAGAAGTATGAATGAAAATTGTTACTTTATTCTTTGTTCTTTCAATTTCAATATTAGCGATATTAGCTGTTTTTAACTCTTCATCGCTTTTTAACTTTGCATATAAGAATTCACGAATTTTAATATCTTCATGTAATAATGAAGCAAAGTCATTATCATTGGCATACCATCTTGAATTCCAATCACGAGTTATACCAATACGTAATCCAACTGGACTTACTTTTTGACCCATACTTTGCCCTCCTATCTTTCAGCAACCACACAAGTGATGTGGCTTGTTCTTTTCAAAATTTGAGTTCCGCTACCTTTAGCTCTAGCACGAAATCTCTTTAATGTAGGACCTTCGTCTACATAAATTTCTTTGATATATAACTTTTCTTCATCTGCACCTTCGTTGAACACAGCGTTTTGTGCAGCAGATTTAACGACTTTAATGATTGCAGGAGTTGCACTCTTATTAACGTATTCGAGAATACCTAGTGCTTCTTTAACGTCCTTTCCTCTTACCAAGTCTACTACTAATCTTGCTTTTTGAGGTGAAACGCGAATCATTTTAGCGACTGCTCTTGCTTCCATGTTGTTTTCCTCTCTTTCTATTTACCTGACTTTTTATCATCAGCATCATGACCATGATAAGTTCTAGTAGGAGCGAATTCTCCTAATTTATGACCAACCATATCTTCAGTAACATAAACTGGGATATGTTCTCTTCCATTATATACAGCGAATGTATGTTCAATAAAATCAGGGAAGATTGTAGAACGTCTTGACCATGTCTTAATGACTTCTTTTTTGTTAGCTGCATTTAAAGCTTGAACTTTTTTCATTAAATGTTCATCCACGAATGGACCTTTTTTAATACTTCTTGCCATATTCTATAACCCTCCTTCTATTTTCCATTACGACGACGAATAATCATCTTATTAGATGCTTTCTTATGTTTTCTAGTCTTAACGCCAAGAGCTTTCTTGCCCCATGGAGTCATAGGTGCTTTACGTCCGATTGAAGTTCTACCTTCACCACCACCATGAGGATGATCATTAGGGTTCATTACAGAACCACGAACTGTAGGGCGAATACCTCTCCATCTATTACGACCAGCTTTACCATAATTAACTAATCCGTAATCTTCATTACCAACAACACCAACTGTAGCACGACAAACTGCTAAGAATCTTCTTACTTCACCACTTGCTAAACGAACAGTAACATATTTACCTTCTTTACCAAGAATTTGTGCAGAAACACCTGCAGCTCTAGCAATTTGACCACCTTTACCTGGATGCATTTCAATATTATGAATAACTGTACCTTCAGGCATATTTCCCATTGGTAAGCAATTTCCAACAATAATATCTGCATTTTCTCCAGAATATACTTTCATACCAACTTCTAATCCCTTAGGAGCTAAGATATATCTCTTTTCTCCATCTACATAATTAATCAAAGCAATATTTGCAGATCTATTAGGATCATATTCTATTGTGGCAACTCTACCTTCAATATCATCTTTATCTCGTTTAAAATCGATAATACGATATAAACGCTTATGTCCACCACCATGATGACGTGTAGTGATGACACCTTGATTATTACGTCCACCTTTTTTATTCAAACGGACTGTCAATGATTTCTCAGGCTTATTAGTTGTAATTTCTTCATAAGTTAAAGAAGTCATATTACGACGACCATTTGTCGTAGGCTTATATGTTTTAATAGGCATCTTATTTCCTCCTTGTTTAATATCTGGAATGGAGATCATTCCAATAGTTAAGAAGTTTATTCTTCATCACCGAATAAATCGATTGAATAACCTTCTTTTAATTTAACGATTGCCTTCTTTCTTGCTCTCGTTTTTCCTTCATATCTACCAAATCTTCTTTTCTTTGGCTTGATATTCATTGTGTTGACTTTTTCAACTTTTACATCAAACATAGCTTCAACAGCTTGTTTAATTTCAATTTTATTTGAATGAACATCAACATCAAATGTATATTTGTTTTGTTCTTGTTGTAATTTTAAAGATTTTTCAGTAAGTACTGGTTTCTTTAATACATCAGTAATATGTGCCATTATGCCAATACCTCCTCAACAGCTTTAATAGCTTCTTCAGTCATCACTAACTTATTGCTATCTAAGATATCATAAACATTTAATCCCTTAGAATCTATAACTTTAACGCCAGGAATATTTCTAGCAGATAAAGCAACATTTTCATCAACAGAATCCATAACAATTAATGTTTTTCTAGTAGCTTCTAAGTTTTCTAAAACTTTTACCATTGTTTTTGTTTTAGGTGCTTCAACTGTTAACTTATCTAAAACAGTTAATTCTTCATCAATAACTTTTTGACTTAAAGCAGATTTTAATGCTAAACGTCTTACTTTACGATTCATTTTTAACTTATAATTACGGTTTGTATTAGGACCAAATACAACACCACCACCACGCCATTGTGGGGCACGAATTGTACCTTGTCTAGCTCTACCTGTACCCTTTTGTCTCCAAGGTTTCTTACCTCCGCCTCTTACAGCACTACGGTTTTTTACAGAGTGAGTTCCTCTTCTCCATGAAGCTCTTTGTAGTAAGACCATATCAAAGATTGCTTGGTTATTTGGTTCGATACCGAATACTGCATCATTTAATTCTGTATCTTTCAATTGTGTTCCTTCTTGGTTATATACTGCAACTTTCATAAGTAGTGTTCCTCCTTTCGCTTCATTATTCTTCTTCTGTAGTTTCATAACTGATTAAATCTGCAGCAGGATTAACCTTACCATTAGCTTTAACAGCAGATTTAACAACAACTAAACCTTTTTTAGGACCTGGAACTGATCCTTTAATTAATAAAACATTGTTTTCTTTATCAACTGCAACAACCTCTAAGTTTTGTACAGTTCTCTTGACACTACCCATATGTCCAGGCATTTTCTTACCAGGAGCGATTCTATTAGGAGCAATTGGACCCATTGATCCAACAATTCTATGAGCTCCAGAACCATGTCCCTTAGGACCAATATGTTGGTTATGTCTCTTAATAACACCTTGATAACCTTTACCTTTACTTGTACCAGTCACATCTACGACTTCACCAGCTACAAAGCTATCAACTGTAATTTCTTGACCAACTTCATAACTCATCATTTCGTCATAACGAAATTCTTTAATGAAGCGCTTAGGAGCTGTTTCAGCTTTGGCAACATGCCCTTTTTCAGGCTTGTTTGCTAATTTTTCTCTCTTGTCTTCAAAACCTACTTGAATAGCATCATAACCATCTGTAGCAACTGTTTTCTTTTGTAACACAATATTTGGTGTTGCTTCGATAACAGTAACAGGAATTAATGTTCCGTCAGTAGTGAAAACTTGAGTCATTCCGATCTTTCGACCTAAGATTCCTTTCATGAGTTACACCTTAACCTTTCTATAATTTAATTTCAATATCCACACCACTAGGCAACTCTAAACGAGTTAAAACATCAACAGTCTCTGGTGTTGGATTTACAATATCAATTAGACGTTTATGAGTTCTAATTTCAAATTGTTCACGTGAATCTTTATACTTATGTACTGCTCTTAAGATTGTATAAACTTCTTTTTCAGTTGGAAGTGGTACTGGACCAACGACCTGTGCACCTGATTTTTTCGCAGCAGCAACAATCTTTTCAGCAGAAGCATCTAAGATTTTGTGATCAAATGATTTAAGTCTAATTCTAATTTTATTGTTTGCCATGAATTGTTCCTCCTTTATTGCCAATCTATTTTGGCCGCTCCATACGAATTCCCTGAAACAACCCTTCCGCTCATGACAACGGCTATCAGTGTTTCAGCAACCTCGCACTTCTCCGCGTTAGCAACATACGTATAATACACTATTTATCTTTATTTATCAATAGAAAAATAATATTTTTTTGATTTTTTAACCACAAAAAAAGGATATCCTTTGGATATCCAAGATAGAACCGGCAGCGTGCTATTT
>JAJQGQ010000177.1 GCA_021200395.1 Erysipelotrichaceae bacterium | reverse complement strand
ATATTATATCTAATAATGATTTTGAAAAATAGGCTAAAATAGACAATTTTTATTAAATTGTCTATTTTTTTATCAACGTTTATAGACAAGGTGTGCTGTTAAAAAATGATAAACAATGAGAAAATGTAAGCGGTTATAAAAAATAGAAAGGAGAAAATTATGAACCAGACAAAATTAAATAAGTATAGTAGAAGTGTTTCTATTATAGGTGTTGGCTGCACGCCATTTATGTACACTGTTGATAATGAAGAAACAAATGGTTTAACTGAAGGTGAATTATTTGGTTATGCAGCATTAAAAGCAATGGAGGATGCTGGTGTTGAACCAAAAGATGTTGATTTTTATTTCCATGGTGAAGCCAGCCCATTAAATTCATCTAATTATATTACGCCAAATATGCAAGTTGCTAATTGGTTTGGTATGAAGGGAAAAGGATCTATTCATCATAGTGAGGCTTGTTGTACAGGTTATTTGGCTTTGGAACAAGCAGTTAATGCTGTAGCATCAGGAAAGTATAATTGTGTTTTATCAGGATGCGTGGAATTTGGTGATAGTGTATGTGTTGAGAATCATCCTTATAAACGTGAAAAGCTAGAAATGGGTAAATTCCTAGAAACAACAAAATGGATTTATGATCGTTGTTATACACGTCAATTTATGGCAGGACCAACCATTTGTTTTGATGACGCTGCCCAAGCTTATGCTTTAAAATATCATTTAACTGATCAACAAATTGATGATACTTTGAATCATATGTCTATTAATAATCGTCGTAATGCTGCTAAAAATCCATTAGCTTTGGAAAGAAGAGAATATGCTGATCTTGCGAAAGAAGCTGGATTTGATGATGTGATGGATTATATGCGTTCACCTTATAATCCTAAGATGGGTGATTATTTAAGAGTTGGTGGTATGGAACTGAAATGTGATGGTGCTGCTGCTGTTATTGTTTGTGCAACTGATATGGTTGAAGAATTAACACATGGAAAGGTTAAACCAATTGAAGTTTTAGGTATTGGTTCTTCAGCTTTGGAAGGTAATACACCTCATTTGGAAATTGAAGGAACTAAAGAAGCTGTTAGACAGGTTTATGAAATAACTGGTGTTAAACCCGATGAAATTGATTTATTCTATGCAAATGATTTTATCATCACTTCTCATTTAATTGCTGCTGAAATTGCAGGTTATTTACCTGAAGGTGAAGGTTGGAAATATGTTTGTGAAGGTAGAACTGCTTATGATGGTGATAAACCAATCAACACCAATGGTGGTAGAACATCATTTGGACATGCACATGCAGCTAGTGGATTAGCAGATATATATGAAGCAGTGAAACAAATGCGTAATGAATGTGGTGAACGTCAAGTTAAGAAGTTACCAAAAACAACTATGTTAAGAGGATTTGGTGGAGGACAAAATCTTGCTGCCATTATTTTAAGAACAAAGGAAATATAGGAGGAAGCTTATGAGTGTTAAATTAGAAAAAATCGTTAAAACATATTACGATGGTCTTGAAGAAGGAAAAATATTAGGACGTAAATGTAAAAGATGTGGTGCTATTGAATTCCCTCCTGTTTATGCATGCAATACTTGTGGATGCCCAGATACTGAATGGGTAGAAATCAGCGGAAAAGCAAAAATGACATCATTAATTATGCCAGCTGTTTTATCTACAAAACCAGAAAATAATGATCTTATGCCTTATTGCTTTGCAACAGTTGAAATTGCAGAAGGTGCAGGCGTTAATGCCATGGTACAAGGTGTTTCTAAGAAAAATCGTGATGAATTAATGGCTAAATTACCAGTAGATGTACACGCTAAGATTATTCAAAGAGGCGAAGTGAAGACAGTTATCTTTGAATTAGATGAAGGAGAATAATATGGATAGAAATGAAATAGCTGAAAAAGTTATAGAATGTGTTAGTATTACATATAAAAAAGATATCAATGAATTATCTTTAGAAACATCTTTTAAAGATGATTTAGGTGGTGCTTCTATTTTAATGGTTGGATTAGTATCTCTCATTGAAAATGAATTAGATGTTTTGGTAGATTTACCAACAGCATCTCAATGCAAAAATATTAATGAATTAGTGGATAAAGTTGCAGAACTTTTATAATAGGATGACTTATGAGTGTATTAGATAATATATATGCTAAAGCTAAAATCAATCCACAAAAAGTCGCATTTCCTGAAGCTGAAAATGAAAAAATGATGCAAGCAGCTTATGAAACAGGTAAGGATGGTTACATCCTTCCTGTTCTCATAGGCGATGCTTCAAGAATCAAGGAATTATGTGAAGAAAGAGGATATGATTTTAGTGTTTTTGAAATTATCGATATTAATGATGAAACATATAAGAATAGTATTATTGATAAATATGTTCATAAAGAAGGAACATTTTTAAAAGAAAAAGCTTTAAGTAGACGTATGCAAAATCCATTATATTATGCTATGACTATGGAAGCTGTTGATGAAGTAGCCGTGACTTTTGCTGGTATTGATAATCCTACAGGTGATGTTTTATTAGCAGGCCAAATGATGATTGGTTTGAAAGAGGGTGTTGATACAATTTCAAGTATTGCATTATGCCAAATTCCAGGATTTAAAGGTAGTGAAGGTGATTTATTAGTTTTTGGTGATAGTGCTGTTTGTACCAATCCTACTTCTAAGCAACTAGCTAATATAGCAATTGATGCCTGTGAAGAAGTCAAAGTATTATTAGATTGGGAACCTCGTTGTGCTATGCTTTCTTATTCTACTTTAGGTAGTGGTCAAGGGGAATTGGTTGATAAAGTGAAAGAAGCTGTTAAGATAGCTAATGAATTAAGACCGGATTTAGCTATTGAAGGTGAATATCAATTTGATAGTGCGATTTCTTTAGAGGTAGCACAAAAGAAAGTTCCTGGCGAAAGTAAAGTAGCAGGAAAAGCTAATATTTTGATATGGCCTGATCTTAATGTTGGTAATATTAGTGTGAAGATTATTCAACAGTTAACAGGGGCAGATGCTTATGGACCAATGCTACAAGGATTTAAGAAAGTGATTTGTGATTGTTCAAGAGGTGCACCAGTTTCTGAAATTAAAGGTAATATTATTATTAGTGCTGTTAGAGCTAGTGGTTTAAAAGATGAATAAATATAAAATTTTGACAATCAATCCTGGTTCAACTTCTACGAAAATAGCTTTATTTGAAAATGAAAGATGTGTATTTTCTAAGAGTGTTTCTCATGATGTAAGTGAATTAAATCAATTTGAAACATTAAATGATCAATTACCTTATCGTCGTGATACAATTCTACAATTATTAAATGAAAATCATATATCTTTAAATGATATTGATGTATTTGTTGGTAGAGGTGGTGGCCTTATTGCAATGGAAGGTGGCACTTATGAAGTGGATGACTTGTTACTTGAACATGCACGAACTTGTGCCAATGGTGTTGTTCATCCTGCTAATCTAGGCTCACAACTTGCTTATGAATTTGCTAGAAAATATCATGCTAAAGCCATGGTCGTGAATCCTCCAGATGTCGATGAACTTCAAGATCTAGCCAGAATGACAGGTATTAAGGACGAATATCGTATTATTCATTTGCATGCCTTGAATTTAAAAGAAACGGCTATCCAACATAGTAAAAATGTGATGAAAAAGAAATATGAAGATTGTAATTATATTGTTTGTCACATTGGTGGTGGTATCTCTATATCAGCTCATCGCAAAGGTAGAATGATTGATGGTAATGATATTGTTGGTGGTGAGGGTCCAATGGCTCCTACAAGATGTGGAAGTTTATCTGTAGCTAATATGATATCTTTCATGGAAAAGAACAATTTATCACCAAAAGAATTAAGAAAATATTGTACGCGAAATGGTGGCTTTATTGATTTAACAGGTATTTCAGATGCTATTGAACTAACTCATCGTGCTGATAATGGTGATCAATATGCCAAAATGGTTTGGAATAGTATGATTTATCAAATTGAAAAATGGATTGGTTCGATGGCTGCTGTTTTACATGGTGATGTTGATGCCATATTATTAAGTGGTGGTATGGTTTATAGTGAAGATTTGGTTCATCAAATTGTTGAAACATGTAGTTTTATTGCCCCAGTTTATGCTTATCCTGGAGAATTTGAAATGGAGGCTATGGCATCAGGTGCAATGCGTGTTTTAAATGGTGAAGAAGAGTTAAAAAAATATACTGGCAAACCAGTATGGGATCATTTTGAGTTTTAGGAGGTTATAATGGTTAGAGGTATAGGTGTTGATATATGTGATATCCATGAGGTCGAGCGATTATTAAAATTAAAAGATAATGCTTTTATGAATCATACGTTTACGCAAAAAGAAATCGTATTATCAAAAGAATATAAGGATCAAGCTCCATATTTCGCATCGCTATTTGCTGGTAAAGAAGCAACGTTTAAAGCATTGTCTACTTTACAGTCATCTTTTCCCATTGATTTAAGAAATATTGAAATCCTCAATCATATAGATGATTATCCCCAAGTTTATTTAGAAACATCATTCATGAATAACTTGGATATTCAACATATACTTATATCTCTTTCCTATGCTTCTCATTATGCGATAGCAATGGTGATGATAGAATGAATTCAATTAAAATCAATCAATTCACTATCGACTTTTATCCATTAGATAAACAAGCTCCTACTGCAATCATATTACCAGGTGGTGCTTATCTTATGATAAGTGATATGGAAGCACAACCTATAGCCTTAGAATTTCTTAAATATGATATCCAAGCTATTGTCGTTAAATATAGTGTTGGTAATTGTACTTATCCCTTACCTTTAGAAGAATTGGATGAAACATTATGTTATATAGAAAATAATGCATTAGATATGAATATAGATGTTCATCAAATATTTGGTATAGGTTTTTCTGCAGGTGGTCATTTGCTTGCCAACTATTATACATATCCCTATTTTAAAAGAAAATCCAAGATCAAGTTATAAACTTTAGTACTTTGTTATAGTGTATTTTAGCTTAATCATTTAATTTCATATATTATTGAGAATATGAGATTATATTGTAAGATGAAAAAACGGATTTGTAAA
>JAJQGQ010000151.1 GCA_021200395.1 Erysipelotrichaceae bacterium | reverse complement strand
GTATTAGCATCAATTTTACTACTATAATAATTCTTATCTAAGGCAATACGATCCATTTTTGAATCACCGCTGCCTTTCCAATTATCTTCAATAATATCAATAAGATACTTTTTAAAAGCATTGTTTTTAAAATCTTTTTGGAATATTTTAAAACTCTTATTTGTTTCCTTTGTCTCTATATTTCTACCGATAATATTACCTTTATCATCATAAGAATAAGTAACATATTTATTGTTAAAATAATTGGCAATCATAGAACATATTTGAAACTCACTATGGTAAATTTCAATAGAATCACGCCTGTTAAGTTTGAATTCTAAATATGGTTTTAATAATTTATAAATATCATTTGTTGATTGAATAATGTTAACTAAAAAATCGTTGATTTGTTTATCATCATTGAATGTATTATTTAATATTTTAGGTAATTCGGCAATATTATTATTTTTATTGCCTAAACAACAGTTTACTAAATTGAATCCAGAGCTTTCGACACCTTCTTTTTTAGAAGATTTGGTAAATAAATAAGGAAATATATTGGACAAAAGCTTGCTAAAACCATACATAATTTGATAAAAATTAAGCCTGCCAGATTCATTGATATCGGTATGGTTATATCCTTCTATTTCAAATTGATCATTTAAAATAGAGACGTAGAATTTGTCTACATATTCAAATATAGGATTTAATTCAATGGCTGTTAAATTGTATTCATATGCAGTCCAAGTAGCTGAAAGAATTTGATATTTAGATAAAGTAGTTCCTTTTGAATTAATACGATTAAAAACTTCAGGTAAACTACTAGCATCACCTTCATAAACAATTGCAGGGACTTCCATATTTGCTAAGATTTCGCAGTCTTTTTGGAAATCATCAAATTCATCTTCTAATATTTTAATGATACTAATAACAGCATCATTACTACATGTAGGAAATTGTTTTTGTAAATATAAAGCACAATTAGATGCTTTAATATGTTTTACTTCTTCCATAGTTTTATGATTTTCTAAAACCCAAGTTTGAATATAATTTAATATTTTATCTTTAATAGCGCCCTCATTATCTTTAAGATTTAATAACTGAAAAATCTGTTCAATACCTTCATCGCTTATATCAGCTTTTCTAAAAAATTTTGCTGGTGCATGTAGGTATTCATATATTGTTGAGACTCTTTGCAAACCATCAATGAGTTGATATGTATTATCCTCATTTTTATAAAGAAGAATAGATCCAAAAGGATAACCTAACTTAATAGAGTCTATAAGTTTCTCTTTTTGTTTTTCTTTCCAAACTTGACCACGTTGATAATGAGGTACTTTAATTTTTTTATTTTTTATCTTATCTGCTAAATCAACAGCTTTATATTTTTCAATTGTCCAATTTGTTGACATATAATGACACCTCTTTTAATAATTAGATCATAATTTTTGAATGAAGTAAAGATCTACACAACAAAAACATCATAAATATGTATGATATATTCATTATTTTTCATTAAGTATGTTATAATCAAAGAAAAAAGAGGAGTATAGTCATGGATAAAGAAAATAGCGAATTAAAACAACAAATTGTACAATTAACTAAGCAGATTAATTATTTAGAAAGTATTTTAGATAGTTATCACATTGCTTATAATAAGTTGGATACTAAAAATGAAACATTGTCTCAATCTAATAAACATATTCTTACTGATGAACACATTAAAATATTTAGATCATTTTTTAGAGGTAGGGATGATGTTTATGCAAAAAGATCTGGTAAACCTAATAAAAGTGGAAAATATTCATATTATACTCAATGTCGTCATTTTTGGAAAAAAGGATGTTTAAAGTTTGAGGGTGGGGGTCAATGTAAAGATTGCTCTTTTAATGATTATAAGCCTTTAACAGATGAAGATATCATGAATCATTTAGAAGGTAACAAAGCAGATTGTAGTGATGTTATTGGACTGTATCCTATATTACCTAATGAAACTTGTTATTTATTAGTATTTGATTTTGATAATCATGATACCAGCGATGGTGAAAACATAGATAATCATTGGATTGAAGAAGTTAATGCAATGAGAAAAATATGTAAGGATAATGATGTTGAAGTATTAGTCGAACGTTCACGCTCTGGTAAAGGTGCACATATTTGGATGTTTTTTGAAGAAGCTATTTCTATTGTAGTAGCACGAAGATTTGCTACAGCGTTACTTACTAAAGGTGCTGAATCCATGAATCAGATTTCATTTCAATCCTATGATCGCATGATTCCTGCTCAAGATAAATTATCAGGTAGTTATTTAGGAAACTTGATTGCATTACCATTACAAGGACAAGCACGTAGAAATGAAAATAGTGTTTTTATAGATGAAAGTTGGAATGTATATCCTCGACAATGGAACAAATTAAAATATACAAAAAAATTATCTATTGATTTTATCAATGAAAAACTAAATGAGTGGGACAAGACAAATATCTTTAAAGTAGTTGATGATGCTAATAAAGAATTATCTCAAGATGAAATATCTACTCAAGCTAAACCATGGGAAAAGAGAACAATCAAGTTTGATTCAAGTGACGTAGATGGCATTATGGAAATAACATATGCTAATCAGCTTTTTATTGATATGAAAAATGTACAACCTAGGTTACTTAATCAAATGAAAAGATTGGCTTCATATCCTAATTCAGAGTTTTATATAATGCAGAATATGGGTAAAAATGTATTTGGAATTCCTAGAATTATTAATTGCGTAAGTAAGATGGATAATTATTTATGTCTGCCTAGAGGTTGTAAAGAAAAATTATTATCTTCGTTAGAAGAATCTCAAATAATATATACTATAGATGATAAGCGCAATTTTGGAAGGAATATTAAAGTTACATTTAATGGACAGTTGCGTCATGAACAACAAGAGGCAGTTGATTCATTACTTCATTATGATAATGGTATATTAAATGCGGCAACAGGTTTTGGAAAAACAGTTGTTGCTTCATATCTTATAGCTCAAAGGAAAGTTAATACTTTAATTCTTGTTCATAGGAAACAACTATTACAAAATTGGATTGATGAATTAAATGAATTTTTAATTATTGATGAAGAATTACCAGAATATACAACACCTAAAGGTCGAATAAAGAAAAGGAAAAAAATTATTGGCTCATTACAAGGTCAAAGTGATACACGTACAGGTATTATTGATGTGGTTATGATAACTTCATTAGGAAAAAATGGGGATATTAAAGAATTGGTCAAAGATTACGGTATGGTGATTATGGATGAGTGTCATCATGTGGCTGCTAGTACATTCAAAGAAGTATTGAATGAAGTTAATGCTCAATATGTATATGGTTTAACTGCAACAACGAAACGTGAAGATGGTAAGGAAAAGGAATTGTTGATGTATATAGGTCCTATTCGTCATCGCTATAGTGCAAAGGAGCAGGCTATTGAACAAGGTATTAATTATTATGTATATCCTAGATTTACTAGATTAGTCATACCAGGTAATGAGAAAATGGAATTATATGAAATCAATCCAATAGTTGCTCAAAATGAAAATAGAAACAAGCAAATAATTAATGATACTATCGATGTAATAAAACAAGGACGTACACCGTTAGTTCTTACAAAACTTGTTGAACATGCTCAATATCTATATCAACAGTTACAAGACTATGCTGATTATGTTTATCTGATTACTGGCAAAAATAAAGATAAAGTTAATAATGAAATATTAAATGATCTAAAATCTGTTCCTGATGATAAAACAATCATTATCGTATCAACTTCACAATATATTGGAGAAGGCTTTAATATGCCTAGACTTGATACAATTATGTTAACTATGGGTATCTCTGGATCAACTAAAGTAGAGCAAAATTCAGGACGTATTAATAGAATGTATGAAAATAAAAAAGATGCTATTATTTATGATTATGTGGATTCTCATATTCAAAAATTAGAAAAAATGTATTACAAACGTTTACGCATATTTAAGGGTTTAGGCTATAAAATTTGTAATAATACGGGAAATGAAATCATTGAAGCAAATGCTATATTTGATAAAGACAATTATTTAGATATTTATGAAAAAGATCTTTTAAATGCGAATAATAGTATTATTATTTCGAGTTTAGGATTGAACGAGTACAAAGTGAATCGTTTCATTGGTCAAATGAAGGATTTGCAGGAATCAGGTGTAAAAGTGACGGTACTTACTTTAAATCATGAACTATATTCCAAGAATCGTGTTTTGGTAACGTTTAATTTGATAGATAAAATGAAAATGGTAGGTATAAATGTTATAGTATCTTCAGATATTCATGAACGTTATGCTATTATTGATAATGAATTAGTTTGGTATGGAAGTATGAATTTATTGTCAAGAGAAAAGGAAATGGATAATCTTATAAGAATTATTGATAAAGATATTGCCCAAGAACTATTAGCAATAGATTTTTAAAATATTGGAGAATGAAAATGATGAAAGTTGCTTTTTTAGATAGAGATGGAACCATCAACAAAGATTATCCAGATGAACAATGGAGATATGTTCAAGAACCTGAATTATTAGAAGGATCCATTGAAGGTATGCAAGGAATACTAGAGTTAGGATATCAAATTATCATCATCACAAATCAATACATTATTAATGATGGTATTATTACTTTAGATGATTATTACGCTTTCACAAACAAGTTATTAACAAAGCTAAAAAAGAATCATATTGAAATATTAGATATATTCTTTTGCCCGCATAATGATAAAGATCATTGTAATTGTAAAAAACCTAAACCAGGCTTAATACTTCAAGCTTTAGAAAAATATGATATTGATTTAGCCTCATCATTTTACTGTGGCGATAGTGAATCAGATTACTTGTTAGCTCAATATTTTCATTTGCCCTTTTATGGTATTCATTTCCAGGGAAATAATTCGACAATAGCTGTTCAAAGCTTAAAAGAAGTGTGTGAATATTTAAGATAACCTTAGTGGTTATCTTTTTTTGTTTATGTTCAGATAATTATTATGTTCAGTTGTTAAAAGAAACCCTTAATTTAAGAAGGTTTTTCTTATTTTAACTGAACATAATATATTTATTGAATTGTTAACATTTATCTATCAATTATAATGTAC
>JAJQGQ010000172.1 GCA_021200395.1 Erysipelotrichaceae bacterium | reverse complement strand
CCATCTAATTTGATAATTAAAATCTTTGCAACCCCAAATTATTTTGAATTACCGTATTTTATAAGTAATATTTTTGATAGTAATAGATACGTATAATATCAAACATAGTCATAATTTGATAGTTAAAACTAATACCACCGATTTGTCCAGGTACCAATAAAACTTGATCAGCACCTACATCATTGTTATCTTTATATTTTTCATTTTGCGTTATTAAGATAATTTGTGAATCTTTCATACTTGCTGACTTTTCATCCATAAGATAATTATTTAAAGCTCTACCAGTAGCACTGATAAAGATAATAATGTCATTCTTATTAAACTCTATATTATCGATTGAGTGATGATATTGGACAACATCTTTACCAAAGCTAATCATATCAGTTTGAAACTCAACAGCAATACTTAAAGGATATAAAGCACCTATTAATATAATACGTTTCTTTTGAAAAATATTATCAGTAATAACTTCTAATTGCTTAATAAGTGCTGGTTTATCATAACCATCATCTAACCTATCTAAAAAGCTTTCAGCTGACATACCTAACATTCTAGAACGAATTTGTTGAGCACGTACTAAGTAATCAGAAACAAGTTTCTGATTAAAATCATCATAATTATCATATCCTAAATGTTTACAGAAATCTAAGACCTCTTCTTTTGTGAAATCTCCTTCTGACATAAATCTATTCAAATCATAATTTTCCATATCTACATAATGACTAACTATAAATAAACCAATACGAAACATATAGTCATTAACTAAATAGCCATTTAAAAATTTTAAGATTCTTGCTAACATTATATCCATATACAATTCCTCCAACACTATATTTACTATTATATACTATTTTTCAGGAAAAATAGTATTTTTTTTGAATTTGAAAATATTTTTTCACTATTTCATGATGTCTTCTACCAATACTGGCTTATTCACATATTCATCAACTATTTCATATGCATCATATATATTATCTGCCAACTCTTTAGACAATCCAGTATTAGTATATACTTTAAGTAAAACATCATCTTTACTTACAAAATCACCAATCTTCTTATTCAATACCAAACCAACACTATAATCAATACTATCTTCTTTAACCATTCTACCACCACCGAGTTTCATTGAAACAATACCTAATGATAAAGCATTCAATGATTTGACATAACCTGTAGAATGACTTCTAATAGAAATAACTTCCTTAGTCTTAGGGAACAATTCAGGATGTGTAATATAAGCATCATCTCCACCTTGAGCTTTAACCATTGCTTGTAAACATCTTAATGCTTTCTTAGAATCTATAGCATCCTGTAACATCTTTCTAGCTACTATTTCATTATCAGCAATATGTGCTTGCATAAGCATTTGACTACCTGCATGAAAACATAATTCTAATAG
The DNA here is from genome assembly GCA_021200395.1 of Erysipelotrichaceae bacterium. GTDB lineage: Bacteria > Bacillota_I > Bacilli_A > Erysipelotrichales > Coprobacillaceae > JAJQDJ01. The sequence continues at coordinate 3,737 of JAJQGQ010000172.1, read as the reverse complement.
ATCTTTAGGTCCATGACCATTAAGGGTATCAATCACTTCTTTTATTTCTAGACTATTTCCTATCGCATTTCCTAATGGTTCATTCATATTAGATATCAAGGCTCTTGTATCTTTATTCAAAGACTTACCTATATCTATCATTGTTTGAGCTAATATTTTAGCATCTTCCTTAGTCTTCATAAAAGCTCCTTCACCATATTTTACATCTAGTAATATGGTATCACTTCCAGAAGCTAACTTCTTAGACATAATACTTGATGCTATCAAAGGAATACAAGAAACAGTTGCTGTAACATCACGAAGAGCATAAAGCTTCTTATCAGCTGGCACAAGCTCTCCAGATTGGCCTATAATCGCCAAATGGCAGCTATTCACCTGTTTAATAAAATCCTGCTTAGACACATCAACATGAAGCCCAGGAATCGATTCTAGCTTATCTAAAGTACCTCCAGTATGACCCAAACCTCTACCACTCATCTTGGCAACCTTACAACCACAAGCAGCAACCATTGGTCCTAATACTAATGATGTCTTATCACCCACGCCACCAGTACTATGTTTATCGACTTTAATACCATCAATTTCACTTAAATCAATAATATCACCACTATGAAGCATCTCATCAGTCAAAACAACTGTTTCATGCTTATTCAAACCCTGAAAACAAATAGCCATCAACATAGCACTCATCTGATAATCTGGTATTCTATTATTTGTATATCCATCTATCATAAAATGAATCTCTTCATCCGATAATATACCACCATCTCTCTTCTTTTGAATCAAATCTACCATATACATATAAATCCACTTCCTTAAACCAATTATAACACACAAAAAAAGAAAAATCAGTGCAAAGCTCCGATTTCCCCATTATTCATATCTTCTCTTTCTAAAGATTACAATAAATGCTAAAGATATCATGGCTAATAAACTATATCCAAGAATATGACTATCATCACTAGTCTTATGTTTCCTCCTCAATGATTTCAATATAAATATTTGTAAATGTAATACTTGATTCTATATCCCCTTCAATAGCAACTTCAAAACTAGTTGCAATTATATGATATAAATTTTTTAAAATGGACCCTGTAAAATGGACAGTTAAATAAAAAAGACCTCAAATCAATACTTAACGAAGTTAAACAAGCAAAAATATTGATTTCTGCAAAATTAAAATTAAAATAAACACTAATAAAAATAGGAGCTATGCTCCTATTCAAACTTCGTATTTAATTCAAACATACAATGCCCATTCAAATAATCTCTAACAAGCATCTTCTTCTTACCTTCAACTTGTAATTCTGTAATAGAATAAATACCATCAGATACTTTAACACCTATAGTCGTTTTCGTTATGTCAACAATCGTTCCGTTTTCGATATTTTGATAACTATCATTTACCTGATAATTACCATTCCATATTTTAACAATCTTATTATTATAAGTAGAATATGATCCTGGCCAAGGATTGGTTCCTCTCACTTGATTATAGACTTGTCTAGATGTCAAATTCCAATTGATTTTTTCATCTTCTCTCGTTAAATTATATGCATAAGTCACTTGCGATTCATCTTGGGGAATACTATCATTAGCTTTATCGATGATAAAAGGTAATGTTTTCCTTAATAAACTAGCTCCTATAATACTTAAACGATCATAAAGTATTCCTACATTATCATCATCATAAATAGGTACTCTTTCTTGTTTAATAATATTGCCTGCATCCATCTTCTCTGTCATATACATAATCGATATACCTGTCATATGATCACCATTAATAATGCATCGATGCACTGGGGCTCCACCTCTGTATTTAGGTAATAATGATGCATGGACATTAATGCATCCTAGTCTTGGATAATCAAGTAACGCTTTAGGTATGATTTGACCATAAGCTGCCGTAATAATCATATCAGGTTTTAAATCTAAGATGGCTTGATAATCATTTCTTATTTTAGCTGGTTGAATAATAGGCATATCATATTTTAATGCTTCTTCTTTAACCTCACTCATAGCAAGTGTCTTTTTGCGTCCTACACGTTTATCTGGTTGTGTCACTACACCTACAATCCTATACCCTTCTTCCATGAGCATCTTAAATACTTCTAAAGAAAAAGTAGATGTACCCATAAATACTATTCTTTCTTTCATGAAATCCTCCTATTATTTTAAATCATACCAATTAGTCGCATAAGCACCCTCAACTTTTAATGGCACATCCATCTTAAATGCATTCTCCATGGCAGATTTAATGATATTCATCATCTCTTCTAGTTCCTCAGCATACACATCAAAGATTAATTCATCATGAACTTGAATAATCATTTCTGATTTCAAATGTTTTTCTTTCATCAACTCATCTACTTTAATCATGGCTAATTTTAAGATATCAGCACCACTTCCTTGAACAGGAGAATTCATGGCAAAACGTTTAGCTTGTTCTCTTACAACATAATTTTTATCATTAATTGTAGAAATATAACGTTTTCGATTGAGTACTGTTGAAACATATCCATCTCTTTTACAATCTTCAACTACTTGATTCATATATGTCTTAATTTCTGGATATTCTTCATAATATCTTCTAATAAACTCTTTTGCTTCATTTAAAGAAACACCTATCTGTTTAGATAATCTAAATTCTCCCATACCATAAATAATACCAAAATTAACAGCTTTTGCTTGTCTACGCATATTAGGAGTCACTTCTTCATCAGGTACTTTAAAGACTAAAGCAGCTGTATGTGTGTGGATATCTTTATCTTCTAAGAAAGCTTTCTGCAATGATTCGACTTTCGCTAAATGAGCTAATATTCTTAATTCTATTTGTGAATAATCAAATGTTACTAAATAATCATGACTAGGAATAAAAGCTTTACGAATGAGTTTTCCTTCTTCTTGTCTAACTGGTATATTTTGTAAATTAGGTTCAATAGAAGATAATCTTCCTGTTTGTGTTAAAGCTTGATTAAAGATGGTATGGATTTTTCCATCAGGGAAAATTTGTTCTTGAAGACCTTTAATATAGGTAGAAGATAATTTAGTTAATTGACGATATTGTAGTATTAAAGGCACTATTGGATGTTTATCTTCGATTTTTTCTAATATATCAGCTGATGTTGAATAACCTTTTTTGGTTTTCTTACCATATGGTAACCCTAATTTAACAAATAAGATATCGCCTAATTGTTTAGGTGAAGCAATATTAAATTTTTCTCCTGCTAAAGTATAAATATCTTCTTCTATTTCTTTGATTTGATGATCAAAAGTAATATCTAATTGTTGAAGTACTGATTTATCTATCTTTGCCCCGACAAATTCCATTTTAGCAAGGATAAATGTTACTGGTATTTCAATATTTTGATATAAATCATATTGTTGTTCGGCTTTGAGTTTGTCAATAACAGTATCTTTAAGTTCATAAATAGCTTTTGCTTTAGAAACTGTATGTTTAGCTAATAGGTCTAATTCAGGAATATGTTTCTTTGATAATTTACCAAAGACTTCTTCTTCATATTGTAATGATGTATAACCATAGTAATCACATATATATTTCATTTCATCTTTGAGGCTAGGATTTAAAATATAAGAAGCTAATTGTAAATCAAATGATAAACCATTTATTTCTATACCATTCCATTTAGCTGATAATAATTGGGCTTTAATATTATAAGTATATTTTTGATACTGCTCATTTTTCATATAAGATAAAAAATGAGCATCTTTAATAG
>JAJQGQ010000133.1 GCA_021200395.1 Erysipelotrichaceae bacterium | reverse complement strand
ACGCATGAAATTTCAAAATTTCTTTTTTTAATTGCATATTTTCAAAATATGAAAACATTAGTTTTGTACACTATGATGAAATGTTGGTGATGTATCATCAATTGTTTTAAATGTATAACCTCTTTCAATCAATTCATCCAAAATGTCTGGTAAAGCTATAACCGTATTATCTTGTGTCCCACTATCATGCATTAAAAACATGATATCTTCTTTACCATCCATTTCTTCCAATGCCTTATCAACTAAACCATCCACTGTCTTAATACCCTCACCATCACCATTAATCGATGTCCAATCATAATATTGATAACCTAAATCAATGACTTTCTTAGTAAGCACATGCATAATACCTACATTATATTTCTTTGATACCAAATTACTGGAGCCTCCAGGGAAACGTATATATTTTGTATATATCCCTGTTTGTGCATAAACGACTTCTTTGATTTTATTAAGATCATTCAAATAATTTCTTACAGAAGTATAAATATATTCATAATCATGACTATAGGAATGTAAACCTATCACATGACCTTTAGCATATGCTTCTTTGATACAATTAAAATAATCAGGTGCTGTTCCTGTCACAAAAAATGTTGCTTTTATGTTGTATTCATCTAATATATCTAATATTTCTTTGGTGTTTGATGATGGTCCATCATCAAACGTTAAATAGCATGTTTTAATGCCATCTTTGGTGGCTTCTCTATTATCATAGGGACTTAAGATTTCAATGGTTCTTGTATAAGTTTCTTCATTACCGTATTTATCTAAAACATGATAATATACACTATATTCTCCTATTTGTTTGAGATTTAACATGGCATCATCAATAGTATAGGTAGGATGATCATCATGATCATCCTGTATTGTAACACCATCATTTAAATCTATTTCATCACCTAATAATAATGTTAATTTACTTATACCACTTAAAGTAGGTGGATTGGTATCTGATTCTTCTACTTTGACATAGGCTGTTTTTTCCGTTTTATTGTGGTAAGCATCTTCCACAATAATATGCACTTCATAAGTCTTTATTTCATTAAAGATATAGTCTTCTTTAAAGTAAACAGTTGTAGCAGATTCATCTTGGATTTGTTTAACAAGATCATAAGGGTCTAATGTTTCATTGCGTAATATGACTTGATCAATGGTTTCAAATTCAGGAGAAACGATATCATCAATATATATCTTTAATGAAAATGTATATTGATGATATTGATAATATATCATGTATTCACCTAATTCTTGATTATTGACTTGATTATCAATGATGAGTTCTTCAATATCAATATGTGATAATGATTCAATATAATCATATGGCTCAATTGTTGCATATAAAGATAAATGAACTTCATCTTGAATGAAATGAATGCGTGGTTGTTGTGATAATAAATATATCAATAATAATCCAAAGAATACAGATAAAGAAAAAAAGACTTTTTTCATATGTATCACCAAGATACTATATGATAAAAAGTCTTTTTATATGCTAAAATATTCTTTAATAATTTCTTTTTCACTAAATGGTAATGGTTCTTCATCAATAATTTGATATGTTTCATGGCCTTTACCTAAGCATAAAACAACATCATCTTTTTGAGCAATAGATAAAGCATAGTGAATAGCTTCTTTTCGATCTTCAATAATCGTATAATCAGCGCCAATACGATTAATACCTTCAACAATATCGTTGCATATATCAGTGATATTTTCCCCTCTAGGATTATCAGCAGTAAGGATAGAATAAGCATGATATTTAGCAACCACTTCACCAACATCATAACGTCTTTTCTTGTCGCGTTTTCCTCCTGCCCCATAGACACAAATGAGGCGATGGGGATGATAGGCACTAATGGTTGATAAAATACTATCAAATGATAAAGCATTATGGGCATAATCAATAATGACTGTATATGGTTGATGAGTAGGGACAATTTCTACTCTACCTGGTACGCTTACAAGTTTTAAGGCTTGTTTGATATAAGGAATATCGATAGATAATTGTTGGCATATCATAATAGCAACTAAAGAATTATAAACGCTAAATTCTCCTGGAATATCTGTTTCAAAAGTATCATTGATAAGTCCTTGAGTCTTAAATGTTACCCCTAATGATCCTTCATTTTGAGATAAATGGATATCATAACCTTGTAAATCGCTATCTTGATGAATGGAATAAGTTAGTACTTGACATGTAGCATTATCAATCATATCTAAATAATGTTCATCATCCTTATTAAAAATACCAATTTTACACATTTGAAAAAGCATTTTCTTACAACTCATATAATGATTAAAGTCTCGATGTTCATTTTTACCAATATGATCAGGTGACAGATTTGTGAAAATACCATAATCAAAATCTATACCAGTAACACGATGAAGCATCAAACCTTGAGAAGAAACTTCCATCACACAATATTCACAACCACTTTCCACCATTTCATGCATAAGTCTTTGTAATTCAAATGATTCAGGTGTTGTATTTTTGGTTTCATGAAATTGTCCATTAACTATTGATCCAATAGTACCAATAATACCTACTTTTTTATGTGCTTGTGTGAGGATAGATTCTAACATATAAGAAGTTGTTGTCTTCCCTTTCGTACCAGTTATACCTATCACTGTCATTTGACGACTTGGATGATCAAAGAAAGCAGATGATAATAATGCTAGAGCAATACGTGAATCTTCAACTTTAACATAAGTAATACCTTCTTGATAAGAAACTTCTTTTTCCACAACAATGACTTTTGCTCCTTTATCAATAACACTATCAATAAAATCATGGCCATCAACATTAGCTCCAACAATACAAACAAACAAGCTATTCTCAACAACTTTTCTAGAATCATAATCTATTTGACTCACTTCACTATTTAAATCACCATATAATAAAGTATAATCTATTTCTGTTAATAATTTTTCTAATTTCATTTATCTCACCGAGAGTATTATAAGCTAAAAACACGTTATTGAAAAGAAAAACTTAAAGATGTTCAATCTTTAAGTTACCTGATTTGATAAGTTTAAAACGATACAATAATTGCGAAATAATAAAACAAACAACCAATGGTACAGCTATATTAATAAGTAATATAGCACTCATATAAGCAAAATGATTATATGATACTGTATTAATAATACCAGTTATTAAGCCATAACTTACACTACTAGGTGCTTCTATCAAAAATATACAAGCCGATAAAACACCAGTAATAGCGCTTGAAAATATAAGTGGTATAAGAATAGCAGGATGCTTTATGATATTGGGAAACTCTAATAAAGGTGTTCCTATAGCAATTGCAAAAGTATCAGCAATATGATTATCTTTGAGTCCTATGATAGTTAAACCTATCGTATAACTACAAATACCTGATAAAGCAATACCACATACAATACTATTAAGATTCATGGATGTACATATGGTTGGACCAAGTATAGGAATCAATAATCCCATAACATTAGATATAATCATACTCATCATTATTTTTATAATAATTGACTCATTATTCATTTGCGTATTGAAATAATTTCCTAGATATATCATAAAACTATCAATATATGGATTAAAAAAATAAACGAACAATGTAGAAATAATGATGACAACCAATGGTTTTAACCATATATTAAAATATGTATCTAGTAATTGTATCACTTGAGCCGATAACAAAACTGTTAAATATATAATTATTAAATAGGAACTCAAATAAGATGCAATACTTCCACTAATGATCATACATAACATATCAATACTTTTTAAATTCAAACCAATACTTATACCTACAGCAATAGCTATACCCATCAATGATTGCAAAATACTTCCTATATTTGATAATAATTCTATATGTATATAAGATGATATCAATATCAGCAATGTTCCTAAACCATAACTGATAAAATAGCCATATGCTAAACCATTCAATGATTGAATAATGATATTATTTGTTTTCTTCATTGTCTTTTACCTTATCATAATGTTGATCATCAATAATATTTGGGAATGCGTTAAAAATATGACGCAATGAATAACCTGTATGTTGTACATATTTTTGATAGTGAATGCCATTTTCCTGACGAATGGTTTCTAATAATTCTGAGAAATCTTTTTGTCTTTCTTCCATATCCAAACGCATTTTTTCATTATATTCTTCAATTAATTCAATTGTTTCACCTAATCTTTCATCTAAGTGTGCTAATGCAATAATCGTTGTCACTAAATCACTGATAAAGATAGTTGATAATGCAGTGGCTACTATAACTAAAGGAATAAGCGAATATTGTAATATTCTACTAAATAAATAGGGTTGAACATATTTGACACATGCAATACTAAATATACCAAAAGCTATAAAGCCTTCTAAGCAAACTCTACCATTGACATTAAAAGCACGATCACTATAATCCCACCATCGACGATGATACAATGTTTCCATTCCCCATGAAGTTATATATTCAATCACACAAGCAACAAAGCCACCTTCAATAAAGATAGATAAATAACTTTCACTAGGTGAAAACAAAAGAAAAACTGTCACCGCTCCGACTCCATAAATAGGAATAACAGGCCCATTGAGAAATCCTCTGTTTTTAATCTTATAATGTTCGATTAAAGGCATAAGAAATGATTCCCATATCCATCCCGCAAAACTATATATATAAAATGATATAATAATAGCACATATATATTTTTCCATAACTTCTCCTTATAAACAAAAAAACGTTACAAAGTAACGCGTATAAAAAAAGTGGAGCTTAGCGGGATCGAACCGCTGACCTCCTGCGTGCAAAGCAGGCGCTCTCCCAGCTGAGCTAAAGCCCCAATTCAATTATATGGTGGGCCTGAATGGATTTGAACCATCGACCTCACCCTTATCAGGGGTGCGCTCTAACCAGCTGAGCTACAGGCCCATATAATTGCAGTAATAAATGGTGGGCCTGAATGGATTTGAACCATCGACCTCACCCTTATCAGGGGTGCGCTCTAACCAGCTGAGCTACAGGCCCATTAATGACTGCTCAAATATAATAGCATAACTACATTTTTTCGTCAACACTTTTTTACTTTTTTCAAAGGAAAAGATGATTCCCCGTATTGTAAAATGAAACCGGAATTAAGGAAGGGCTGATTTGGAGGGCAGCCT
>JAJQGQ010000280.1 GCA_021200395.1 Erysipelotrichaceae bacterium | reverse complement strand
ATCAAGATTTAACAAGAGAACAAGCGTATCAATGTATGGATGAGATTATGAGTGGAGAAACATCTCAAATCTTAACATCATCTTATTTGACAGCATTATCTATGAAAGGTGAAACAATTGAAGAAATCACTGGTAGTGCTAAGAGTATGCGTGAACATGGTGTGAAGTTACTCAATGATGAAGAAGTATTAGAAATTGTTGGTACTGGTGGGGATGGTGCCCATTCATTTAATATTTCTACAACATCATCTTTGGTTATTGCAGCTGCAGGGATTAAGGTTGCTAAACATGGCAATCGTGCAGCAAGCTCATTAAGTGGTGCTGCTGATGTATTAGAGGCTTTAGGTGTTAATATTGATATTTCACCTGCAAAGAGTACGCAAATATTGAATGATATTAATATTTGTTTCTTATTTGCTCAAAAATATCATACGGCTATGCGTTTTGTTGCACCTGTAAGAAAAGAATTAGGTATCAGAACTGTTTTTAATATCTTAGGCCCACTTACAAATCCAGCTGGAGCTACTATGCAAGTTATGGGTGTTTATAGTGAAGATATGGTTGAACCATTAGCTCAGGTTTTAAGTTTGTTAGGTGTTAAACGTGCTATGGTTGTTTATGGAAAAGATTGTTTAGATGAAATTACATCTTCTTCAGATACTTTTGTATGTGAAATCAATAATGGTGAATTTAAATCTTATACAATTACACCAGAAGAATTTGGTTTTACAAGATGTACTAAAGATGATTTATTAGGTGGTACACCTCAAGAAAATGCTCAAATTACTTTATCAGTATTAAAAGGAGAAAAAGGTCCTAAGAGAGATACAGTATTAATGAACGCAGGGGCTGGTATTTATATTGGTGGTAAAGCTGATAGTTTAGCTGAAGGTATTGAAAAAGCTGCTCAAATTATTGATGCTGGTTTGGCATTAGAGAAACTAGATGCTTTTGTGAAAGCGAGCAATGCTTAATGATTTTAGATAAAATCGTTGATAAAACTTTAATAAGAGTAGAACAAAGTAAAGAAAAAGTATCTTTAGATGAATTAAAATCACAATTACCAAAGATAACTTATGATTATCCGTTTGAAAAAACTTTAAGAAAAGAAGGTATGTCTTTTATCATGGAAGTGAAAAAGGCATCTCCTTCTAAAGGTTTAATAGCCCCTGATTTTCCTTATATAGATATCGCTAAAGATTATGAAAAAATAGGTGCAAGTGCTATTTCTATATTAACAGAACCTGATTTCTTTCAAGGTAGTGTTCAATATCTAAAAGAAATTAGACAAAATGTAGCAATTCCATTATTAAGAAAAGACTTTACAATAGATGAATATATGATTTATGAAGCTAAAGTTTATGGGGCAGATGCAATACTTCTTATTTGTGCTATCTTAGATGATCAACAATTAACTAATTATTTAAAACTAGCTCATGATTTAGGTTTGAGTGCTATTGTAGAAACTCATGATGAAGAAGAAATGCATAGAGCTTTAAAATCAGGAGCACGAATTATTGGAGTCAATAATCGTAATTTAAAAGATTTTACAGTTGATTTTCATAATAGTATACGTTTAAGAAATATGGTTGATGATGATATTGTTTTTGTTTCTGAAAGTGGTATTAAGACATATGAAGATATTCATACATTAGAAGAAAATCATGTCAATGCTGTATTGATTGGTGAGACATTAATGCGAGCTAAGGATAAGCAAGCCATGTTTGATGAATTAAGAGGTTATCATGAAAGTTAAGATTTGTGGTTTATCGAGAGAAGAAGATATCGATTATGTTAATGAAATAAAACCTGATTATATTGGTTTTGTGTTTGCGAAAAGCAGAAGACAAGTTACCTTAGAAAAAGCACAATTACTAAAAAATAAACTTGATAGGGATATACCATCCGTTGGTGTATTTGTGAATGAAGATATTAATTTTATTGTTCGATTAGTCAATTTAAATATTATTGATTATGTCCAATTACATGGACAAGAGGATGATAAATATATTCAATCATTAAAAGATAAAATTAATGTTCCTATTATTAAAGCTATGAATATATCCAATTATAGACAATGTGATGTTGATTATTATTTGATGGATTCACCAGTTGCTGGAAGTGGTAAAACATTTGATTGGAAGTTATTACCAAAAATGGATAAACCTTATTTTTTAGCAGGTGGTATTAATTTGGATAATTTAGATGAAGCGTTGAAACAAGATTGTTATGGTATTGATTTAAGTAGTGGTGTAGAAACCAATGGATATAAAGATAAAGAAAAGATAAAAGAAGTTGTAAGGAGGGTACATAATGGGTGTAGGTAGATACGGACAACATGGTGGTCAATATATTCCTGAAACATTGATGAGTGAAATTCATAAAGTAGAAGAAGCTTATGAATTTTATAAACATGATGAAGAATTTCAAGCTGAATTAAATAAGCTATTAGTTGAATATGCTGGTAGACCATCATTATTATATTATGCTAAAAAGATGACTGAAGATTTAGGTGGTGCTAAGGTTTATTTAAAAAGAGAAGATTTAAATCATACAGGATCTCATAAAATTAATAATGTATTAGGTCAGTGTTTAATGGCTAAGAAAATGGGTAAAACTAGAGTTATTGCAGAGACTGGTGCTGGTCAACATGGTGTTGCCACAGCAACTGCTGCAGCTTTATTAGATTTAGAATGTGAAATCTTTATGGGTAAAGAAGATACCGATAGACAATCATTAAATGTTTATCGTATGGAATTACTAGGAGCTAAAGTGCATCCTGTTACGAGTGGTTCAATGACTTTAAAAGATGCTGTTAATGAATGTATGCGTGAATGGACTAAACGTGTAGATGATACTTTATATGTTTTAGGTTCTGTTATGGGACCACATCCATTCCCTATGATGGTAAGAGACTTCCAAAGTGTTATTTCTAAAGAAGCTAAGGAACAAATTTTAGCAGCAGAAGGAAAATTACCTACAGCTGTCATGGCTTGTGTTGGTGGTGGAAGTAATGCTATGGGTATGTTCTATAACTTTATTGATGATAAAGATGTGCAATTGATTGGTTGTGAAGCAGCAGGTAAAGGTGTTGATACAGCTTTAACAGCAGCTACAATGAATACAGGAACATTAGGTGTATTCCATGGTATGAAATCTTATTTCTGTCAAGATGAATATGGACAAATAGCTCCTGTTTATTCTATTTCTGCTGGTTTAGATTATCCTGGTGTTGGACCTGAACATGCTTATTTACATGATATCGGCAGAGCTCAATATGTGCCTGTTACTGATGATGAAGCTGTTTCAGCTTTTGAATATCTTGCTAGAGTAGAAGGTATTATTTGTGCCATTGAAAGTGCCCATGCGGTTGCTCATGCGAGAAAAATTATTCCAACAATGTCTAAAGATGATATAGTCATTATTTGTTTATCAGGTCGTGGTGATAAAGATGTCGCAGCTATTGCTAAGTATAGGGGGATTGAAATCAATGAATAGAATACAAAAAGCCTTTGAAAACAAAAAAGCCTTTATTGCTTTCCTAACTGCAGGCGATCCTATCAAAGAAAAAACTATTGAATATATATTTGAATTAGAAAAAGCTGGAGCATCACTTATAGAAATTGGTATTCCTTTTAGCGATCCAATTGCAGAAGGCCCAGTCATCCAAGACGCTAACATTAGAGCTTTAAAGCATCATATGACAACTGATGGTGTATTTGAAATTGTTAAAGCTGTTAGAGAAAAATCTGATATACCTTTATGTCTTATGACTTATCTTAATCCAGTATTCCATTATGGTTATGATCGTTTCTTTAAGAATTGTCAGGAAGTTGGGGTAGATGGTATTATCATTCCTGATTGTCCTTATGAAGAATCTGGTGAAGTCAAAGAAGTTGCTAAAAACTATGGTGTTAAAGTTATATCTATGATTGCTCCAACATCAAAAGAAAGAATCAAAATGATTGCTCAAGAAGCTGAAGGATTCATCTATCTTGTATCATCATTAGGAGTAACTGGTGTCAGAGATGAAATTCAAACTGACTTATCAACAATTATTAAGGACATTAAAGAAGTAACTGATGTCCCAGTTGCTATTGGATTTGGTATTCATTCACCTGAACAAGTTCAGCAAATGAATCAATATGCTGATGGTACTATTGTAGGTAGTGCTATTGTAAAAATTATTGGCGAACATGGTGAAAATGCACATCAAGCATTATATGATTATGTCAAAGATATGACACAGTTTAATTAAGCTGAAGTTTGATATGATTCTCTAAAGTGAACAAAATAAATAATTAAAAGTTCACTAAGGAGGATCATATTTTATTATGGGTAGAAAAAGCAATCATACAAAAGAAGAAAAAATAGAAATAGTAAGAAGATATGACAATGGAGAAGGATCGTGCGAAGAAAAGATAGAGAAGTCACAGACTTAGACACTTTTATTAATATTATTGATCAATGTGACATTATAAGACTTGGTTTATCTGATAATGAATATCCATACATTGTACCTGTTAATTTTGCTTATACTGTTGAAGATAAACAAATATGTTTTTATATTCATGGTGCTACAGCTGGAAGAAAATATGAACTCATGAACCAAAAAATGCTCTTTTGAAATGGATATACCACTACAAATGAAACTTATGCCTGAAAGAAAAGGTGTTACTATGCATTATCAATCAGTCATGGGTACAGCGACGATAGAATTTATTGAGGAGAATCAAAAACAACAAGTGATTGAAGATATTTTTCTTAATCGTTACCCTTCAACACGTCACATTGATTACAACAAAACTTCACCACCAATGACAATGATAGCAAAACTAACAGTTAATACTATTACAGCTAAAATGAATCCAATGCCAGGTAATGTTGATTAATGTGTATATGAAAAGGTTAAAGTTCTATTTAATAGAATTTTAACCTTTTGATGTTTGATTCTTGATCAATGATTTTATGTTCTTAAAATCAAGATGTTAATTTGCGTTGCTTGTGCAATTCCACTTATTCATATAAAATGATATTGTCAGGGAGGACAAAATCATGTTTAGCGAAAACTTAAAAACTCTAAGAAAACAAAAAGGTATGTCACAAGAAGTATTGGCACAACAATTACATGTTGTAAGACAAACTATATCAAAGTGGGAAAAAGGATTATCAGTGCCAGATGCTGAAATGCTTGTTAAGATTGCTGAAATATTTGAAATTTCAGTAAGTGAATTATTAGGTGAAAAAATTGAAGAAACACAAGATATGAATGAGATAGCGATACAATTAGCGTTACTCAATGAACAGCTTGCTAATAAAAGTAGACGTAATAAAAGAATAATAAAAACTATATTAATAACGCTTGCTGTTGTTGTGTTAGTTTGTTTTATATTCACTTTTGCAGGTATAACCTCATATAAATATGTGGATAAAACAGGTGAACTAATAACAGTAGATTTAACTTGTACTCTAGATGATGAAGAATACTATTTTAGTGTAACTTATGATGAACAATATAACGTTATAGAAGCAGGTGGAGATCAATGGATTGCGGATCATGTATATGTTGAACAATATAGTGATGCTGATATCTTAATTGCCCAAATTGAAGATTATTTTAATGATCGTGGTGGAGAAGTTATTATTTCTGAGTGATTATATTTAGCCTCTTTGGAGGCATTTTTATATCTTTTAAATCTTAATTAAAGTATAATGAACAAGAGGTGATATGATGAATATAAGAGTTATGACCATTGATGATTATCAAGCTGTTTATGATTTGTGGTTATCGTGTAAGGGTATGGGATTAAATAATATTGATGATACAGATGATGGAATTGATAGATTTCTTAAAAGAAATCCTGATACTTGTTTTGTAGCAGAAATTGATAATAAAATAGTTGGTGCTATTATGGCTGGCCATGATGGTAGAAGAGGTTATATTTATCATACAGCTGTATCTGAAAAATATCGCAATCATGGAATTGCGAGTCAACTTGTTGACAAAGCTATCAATGCTTTATATGAAATAGGTATTTCAAAAGTAGCATTAGTGGTTTTTGAAAGAAATGAAGCAGGTAATGCGTTTTGGGAAAAACAAGGTTTTAGTTTCAGAAATGATTTGGTTTATCGTAATAAATCACTTGTAGAGATAGAAAGAATGGATACATAGGAGTTGTTTATAAACTTGTAAATGGTTATAAATTAGTTTATGATATTATGAAGAAAGAATGACAGGAGGTCCATATGATAAAAGCAGTATTTATAGATTATACGGGAACAATGACTCAAGAAGAAAATCATTATGCTATAGAAATGGCTAAACAAGCTACTGAAAATAGTAATATATCTAGTATTAAGGAAGCTATTCAATTGTGGTGGGGATTGGTATTAAAAGCTGAGGCTGAAAGTTATTTAGATACATTTTTGACAGAAGATGAAATTATTACACAATCGTTTCATTATTTAGAAGAAAACTATGATTTAAAAATGGATGTCGAAGAATTTAGAGCTTTAGATCATCAATATTGGTCAAAATCACCGATATTTGATGATGTTAAAGAATTCTTTGATCAATGTCCATTACCTATTTATATTATTACAAATAATGGTAAAGAGTTTGTGAATATCTTTTTAGAAGATCATGACTTACATCCTCAAGATATTATTTGTGGTGATATGGTAAGAGCTTATAAGCCACATAAAGAAATATTTGAAAAAGCTTTAGAGGTAAGCCAATGCAGTGCTAATGAAGTGATACATATTGGTGATTCGGTAAACTCTGATGTTAAAGGAGCATTATCTGTTGGTATCCAACCAATCTTATTAGATAGAACAAATACGAGAAATAGTGATGAATATAAAGTATGTTCATCATTATTGGAAGTATTGGAGTTATTAAAATGAATAAAGTAGCATTTGTTGCCTGTTCTAATGGGCAAACAGACAAAGATGTAGAAAACATCATTGCACTTAAAAAGCTATTAAATTCTATGAATATTGAAGTTATTGAAAGTGATTGCTTATATGGATATGCATCAGGAAAAGATAAAGCAGATGCAATGAATCATTTCTATGAAGATAATAGCATTGATGCTATTTTTGATTTATCTGGTGGTGATTTAGCAAATACTGTTTTACCTTATCTTGATTATGATTTAATAGCGAATAGTGATAAATTATTCTTTGGCTATAGTGATTTAACAACAGTAATCAATGCTATATATGCAAAAACCGAAAAATCGTCGATATTATTTCAAATAAAGAATCTTGTAAAAGATGACACAGGTATACAAATTGAAAGATTTAAAAAATACCTACAAGGACAAAATGATTTGATTGATGTTAAGTGGAATACTTTACAAGGTCAAGAGACGATAAACAATCAAATTATCGTTGGAGGAAATACACGATGTTTCTTAAAACTTGCGGGGACAAAGTATATGCCTGATTTACATCATAAATTATTATTTTTAGAAGCATTAAGTGGTAATGTAACGCAAATATCAACTTATTTGGCACAACTTGATCAAATAGGTGCTTTTCAACAGGTTGATGGAATATTATTAGGAACCTTCACGCAAATGGAAAAGCAATATTTAAAACCAACAGTTTATGAAATGCTACAACAATATATTAATAAAGACATGTTTGTAGCCCAAACAAGTGAAGTTGGTCATAGTAAAACATCAAAAGCTTTGCGTATAGGTTAGTTTTGTATAAGCATTATTATTGACATATGCCATTTACTCTGATATGATAATTATCAAGAGGTGAGGCTATGGTTAGACCAGTGAAATGTCGTCAGATCTGCCACTTTCCTGAAACACTTGAATTTGTACCTAAAGGTGAATTCAAGAATCATCCTATCACTATCACTATTGATGAATATGAAACGATTAGATTAATAGATAAAGAAGGATTATCACAGGAAGAATGTGGATTGCAATTAGGTGTTGGTAGAACAACAGCGCAAAAAATATATGACAATGCTAGAAAGAAAATAGCAGATGCTTTGGTATTAGGATTGCCTCTTAAAATTGAAGGAGGACAGTTTCATTTATGTAACGGAAATCCTAAACACTGTTATAAAGATGATTGTCTTATGAAACAGATTTTAACAGATTTTGAAAGAAATAAAGGAGAAGATATCGTGAGAGTTGCAGTGACTTATGAAGATGGAATGGTATTTCAGCATTTTGGACGTACAGCTTTTTTTAAAGTGTATGATATCGAAAATGGTGAAATTGTAAGTAGTGAAGTTGTTGATAATAATGGTATTGGACATGGAGCATTGGTTGGTATTTTAACAGCTATGGATGTTGATGTGCTCATTTGTGGTGGTATTGGCCCTGGTGCTCAAAATGCAATGGCTAGTGCTGGTATTGAATTATTTCCTGGTGTGAGTGGAAATGCAGATGATGTTGTAAAGGATTTTGCAGCTGGTCATTTGGCATATGACCCAGATGCTAAATGTGATCATCATGATCATCATGGTGAAGGCTGTGGCCATGGAACTTGTCATTAATAAAAATTAATAATTATAACGATGAATTTAGGAGGAAAAAAAGATGGAAAGATGGAAATGTAGTGTATGTGGTTATATTCATGAAGGACCTTTAAGTGATGATTTTGTTTGTCCTGTATGTAAAAAACCAGCAAGTGTATTTGTAAAGTTAGAAGATGAACCAGCTAAAAGTAAATATGCAGGGACAAAAACTGAAAAGAACTTAATGGAGGCTTTTGCAGGTGAATCACAAGCAAGAAATAAGTATACTTACTTTGCCCAAAAAGCAAGAGAAGAAGGATTTGAACAAATTGCTGCTATTTTTGAAGAGACAGCTAATCAAGAAAAACAACATGCTAAAATGTGGTTTAGTGAATTTAATGGTATTGGTTCAACTGACGAAAATTTAGAGGCTGCAGCTGCAGGTGAAAATGAAGAATGGACTGATATGTATGTCAGAATGGCTAAAGAAGCAAGAGAAGAAGGTTTTGAAGAATTAGCTCAAAAATTTGAATTAGTAGGTGCTGTAGAAAAATCACATGAAGCACGTTATCTAAGATTATTAGAACATTATAAAAACGAAACAACTTATAAAGGTGAGGCACCAAAAGGCTGGAAATGTCGTCAATGTGGATTTATCTATGAAGGTGAAGAAGCACCTGATCATTGTCCAGTATGTGGTTATCCAAAAGCTTATTTTGAACGTATGTGTGAAAATTATTAAAGTGAAACTATTGTTAAATGGGTTATTAAAAACTGAATTCAAAAAGAAAGAATCGCTTATTGCGATTCTTTCTTTTCCTCTTTCTTTTCTGTTTTCTTTAAACCTTGAATACTTCCCTCAATGTAGAACGGATCGAATTTAACTCCTGTTCTATAAGACTTCTTTTTCTTTCGTTTTTCTTTTGATTCCTCTTCCATCATTGTTCCCTCTAATTAATGAATTGTGTCTCAGTCGTTTCATTGGTTACATTAAGTCGATTAAAGATAACGACAAACGTTGTCTTATGATGTCGACTTGTTGCCAAAATCTGACCGCCGTGCATCTGCACTATATTTTTAGCTATTGCCAAACCTAAACCAGTTCCTCCTGTAGAAGAAGAACGTGAAGCATCAGTCCTGTAAAATTTATCAAATATATAAGGTAGGTCTTCTTCATTAATTGTTTGACCATAGTTAATAATTTTAATGGTGATATTTTGCTCATCATTCATAACTTCTATTTCGATATCGCTATTATCATCCCCATATTTAATAGCATTTGAAATCAAATTATCAAAAACCCTAGCTATTAATTGTCCGTCTCCATTAATATATAAATGCGTGTGACTTATATTGACAATAGGATTTAAATGATGATCTTGAAAAGACGGATAAAATTCATCAACAATCTGCATAATTAATTCTGAAATGTTGATAATGGTTTTATTTAATTTAATATCTGCTTGATTTAAACTAGTAAATTCGAATAAATCATCCATCATAGCTTGCAGTCTTTTCGATTTCTCATAAGCTACTGAAGAATATTTTTGTATTTCTTCTTTTGTTAAGTCTTCTTTATTTTTAATTAATTCCAAATAACCAACAATAGTCGTTAAAGGTGTACGTAAATCATGAGCTACATTTGTAATTAAATCATTTTTTTGCTTTTCAGCATTTCTTTCTGCATCAAAAGCTAATCTTTCATTTTCTTTAAGAATAATGCTTTCTTTTTCTTTCTGTTCCAAAGTATTGGCTAAAGCTATAATATTAGCAGCTAACATTCCTAACTCATCATCATAATCAATTGATATATCTACACTATAATCACCTTCAGTAACTTCTTGAATCTTATTACTTAATACACTTATATAATTAAGTGTAATATCCATTAAATCAAAAAATATACTTAAAAATAAAATCAAAGAAATAATAAAATTTATAAAATAGATAATCTCTGTTGGTGCACCAAACAAATCAAAACAATTAACTATAATATTTAAAGCACTATAACAAATAAAAGTCAAAACATAAGCTAATATTAAATTTATCAATAAACGCCAACGAAAACTACTCATAAAAAGTCTTCTAATACGATGCAAAATTTTTTGAATAACATTTGAAATATTTTGAAGAATTATCATAAGTCAAACTTATAACCATTGCCCCAAGCTGTTTTAATATGCACAGGACGTCGAGGTTGCCTTTCTATTTTTTCTCTTAACTTTCTAATGTGAACCATTACAGTATTAGCAGGATTATTAGACTTTTCATGCCAAACACTTTCAAAAATATCTTCTATAGAAAAGACTGTTCCAGGTTGACTTGCAAGTAATACAAGTATTTCATATTCAATTCTTGTAAGTGAAACTTGCTTACCATCTACAGTAACTGATTTTTTTTTAGTATCAATAATCAAATCAGTGGCGACAATAATATGTGATTGATCCTCAATAGGCTTATTAAAAATTTGAGCTCTTCTAAGCTGTGCCTTCACTCTTGCAACCAATTCCATTGCATTAAAAGGTTTTGTAATATAGTCATCTGCACCTGTTAATAAACCATCAATTTTATCATTATCTGCTGTTTTAGCAGATACTAAAATAACAGGTATATTATATTTCTCTCTAATAAGTTTTAAAGCTTCTATACCATCAATACCTGGCATCATCACATCTAATAAAACCAAATCAATATTGAAACGTTCAATATCATCAATTAAAGTAGAAGCATCATATCTTTTTTCTACAGTATATCCTTCTTGTATTAAATAAATTTCTATTAAATCAGTTATTTCTTGTTCATCATCTACTACAAGAATATGAGGTGTTGTTGTCATAAATATCATCTCCATTATCTATTATAAAGAAATTCTCAAAAACAACAAGTAAATTATGAAAGAAAGTGATTGCCTTGTAAAATGTTTTTTGCTAGAATAGTAAAGGGCACCCACTGGATTTAAGTGAAGTGCATTTTTTATTTGTTTTTTGAAAGGAGAAAGGTAAAATGACTAAATATATATTTGTTACTGGTGGTGTTGTATCTGGTTTAGGAAAAGGGTTAACTGCAGCATCACTTGGTAGAATATTAAAACAAAGAGGACTAAAAGTCTTTATGCAAAAATTAGATCCTTATATTAATGTTGATCCAGGAACAATGTCACCATTTCAACATGGTGAAGTCTTTGTAACAGCAGACGGGGCTGAAACAGATTTGGATTTGGGACACTATGAAAGATTTATTGATGAAGAATTAAACAAAGATTGTTCTGTAACAACTGGTAGAATATATAGTAATGTTATATCAAAGGAAAGACGTGGCGATTATTTAGGAGCTACTGTACAAGTTGTTCCCCATATAACTAACGAAATAAAAGCGCGCATTTATGCGGCAGCTAAAAGCAGTAATGCAGATATCATGATAACAGAAATTGGTGGAACTGTTGGGGATATTGAGAGTTTACCATTTATTGAAGCTATTAGACAGGTACGTATTGAAAAGGGTTATGAAAACACATTCTATATTCATACGACTTTACTTCCTTATATTGGAGCAAGTAAAGAAGTTAAGACAAAACCAACACAACACAGTGTTAAAGAATTAAGAGGTTATGGTATTCAACCTGATATGATTGTATGTCGTAGTGAAAAACATTTTGGAGATGATTTAAAAGAAAAAATCTCTATGTTCTGTAATGTTCCTACTGAATGTGTTATTTCTAACTATGATGTGAATGTTTTATACGAACTTCCAATCATGTTACACCAACAACATATGGATGATTTGGTATTGAAACATTTACAATTAGAGGCACCTCAAGCTGATATGCTAGAATGGGAAGAATTAGTGGAAAGAGTGACACATCTAGATAAAGAATTAACGATTAAAATGGTTGGTAAATATGTACAATTACCGGATGCTTATTTATCAGTTAATGAAGCATTAAAGCATGCAGGTTATTATGAAAATAGTGTTGTCAATATTGAATGGGTGAATGCAGAAGATGTGACAGAAGAAACTGCTGATGAATTATTAAAAGATGCCGATGGTATTTTAGTTCCTGGTGGTTTTGGTGAAAGAGGTATTGAGGGTATGATTAATGCGGCTCAATATGCAAGAGTTAATAAGATTCCATATTTAGGTATTTGTTTAGGAATGCAGATTGCATCTATTGAATTTGCGAGAAATGTTTGTCATTTAGAAGATGTTAATTCTATTGAATTTGATCAATTTTGTAAGACACCGATTATTCATTTAATGAGTGATCAAAACTTAGAAGATATGGGTGGTACACAAAGACTAGGTAACTATGAATGTGAACTTAAACCAAATACCAAAGCTCATGCTCTCTATAATACAGATTTAATCTTACAAAGACATAGACATCGATATGAATTTAATAACAAATATCGTGATTTATTCGAAGAAAATGGTATGATTGTATCAGGCAGAAATCCTGAAAGAGATTTAGTAGAAATTATTGAACTTAAAGATCATCCATATTATGTAGCTTCACAATTTCATCCAGAATTTAAATCAAGACCAAATCGTAGTGAGCCATTATTCCAAGGATTAATCAGTGCAGCTTTCAAAAGAAAATATGAGAAATAAATGTCATTATATAATGGCATTTTTTCATTATCAATGATAGAATTATATCAAGGTTAAAGAAATAACATTGTTTAGTTTATATAAGATGATAAACTAGACATAGGAAGGTGGAAAAATGAGAAAAATAGTATTTTTAGATGTTGATGGAACATTGATTAATTACGAAGCAAAATTACCAGAATCTGCTGCTAAAGCAGTTGATGAAGCCAGAGCAAATGGCCATAAGGTTTATATTTGTACTGGTTGTTCTAAAGCAGAGATTGAACAAAGAAATTTATGTGATTTAGATGGTATGATTGGTGGTAATGGAGCTTACGTTGAAGATGATGGACATGTGGTTATGCATCAAGGTTTGACTAGAGATGAAGTAAAACATATTGTTGATTGGTGTAATGATAGACATTTAGGGTTCTATTTAGAAGCTAATAGTGGCATGTATTGCAATGATTATATGTTGGAACAAGGTATTCCTACAATGATTAAATATAGTCAGGGTAAAGGTGCAGATTTAGAAAAAGCAGAAGCTTCAGCTAATGGTTTTATTAATAGTTTTATTCATTTAACGGGTGAAGATCTATATAGAGATGATGTTAATAAAATCAGTTTTATTTTAAGTGACTATCAAGACCATTTAGATTCTAAGGTTGAATTTCCTACATTAGAAGCTAATACTTGGGGTGGTAAAGGAGAATTAGCCTTATTTGGAGATTTAGGACCTACTGGTATTACAAAGAAACATGCAATTGAAGTCTTATTGGATTACTTAGGTGCAGATCAAAAGGATACAATTTCTTTTGGCGATGCTAAGATTGATTTATCAATGTTTGAATTATGTGCTTATAATGTTGCTATGGGTAATGGTGGACCTGAAATCAAAGAAGCTGCTGATTATATTACAACAGATGTTGATGATGATGGTTTATACAATGCATTTAAACATATTGGATTAATTTAGGAGTTTTTATGAGTATTAAAGTTATAATGATGGATGTGGATGGAACACTTACTAATTCCCAAAAGAAACTCACTCCTAAAACAAAAGAAGCTTTATTGAAAGCACAAAAAGCAGGCGCTATATTAATATTAGCATCAGGAAGACCAACTTCTGGTTTAAGAGATTTAGAAGAAGAACTACAAATGAATCATAATCATGGATTATTGGTTTGCTATAATGGCTCTAAGGTAGTTGATTGTGAAACGAATGAAGTATTATTTAATCAAGCTTTGAGTGTTTCAGAAGGAAAAGCTGTTTTAGAACATATGAAGAAGTTTGATCGTGTGCGTCCAATGATTGATAAAGGTGAATATATGTATGTCACTAATGTTTATGATAATATGATTACGTTAAATGGACAACCTTTCAATGTTATGGAATATGAATCACGTGGTGGTAAATATAAATTATGTGAAGTGGATGATTTAGCTGATTTCTTAGATTATGAAATCAATAAGATCCTCACTTTCAGTGATCCAGAATATTTACAAGCTAATTACAAAGAAATGATGGCACCTTTTGAGGGTAAACTCAATTGTATGTTTACAGGACCTTTCTATTTCGAATTTACAGCTATGGGTATTGATAAGGCAAAAGCGCTAGATGTTGTATTAAAACCATTAGGTTATAAACAGGAAGAGATGATTGCCTTTGGTGATGGCCAAAACGATGCATCAATGGTTAATTATGCTGGTATTGGTGTAGCTATGGCTAATGCAGTTGACGAATTAAAAGCGATTGCTCAAGACATTACTTTATCTAATGATGAAGATGGTATTGCGGAATCCTTATATAAATATATGCCAGAGATAAAAAATGTTTGTTTATAAAACGATAAATTATTATAATGTTCATAAGGAGGAATTCTTATGAACATTTTTAATAAACTTAATCTCATGAATTTAACTGAATCAGAGGAAACATTAGTATCATATATCAAAAATCATACTGAAGATTTTATAGAAGAAAGTGCTTCAGAAATTGCCGCATCATGTTTTGTGTCTGTTTCAACGATATATCGCTTATGTAAGAAATTAGATATATCGGGTTTATCTGAACTTAAAGTACAGGTTTCATCTAATAAGGATAATTATATGAAGGAAGTGGATAACTTAGACTATAACTATCCAGTTGATAAAAATGCTACGCAATATCAAATAACTCATCAGCTTCAAACAGTCTATGATCAAACAATCACATCAACTATAAATCTATTAGATTTAGAAGAACTACGTTTATCAGTATCTAAACTCAAAAAAGCTAAAATGATAGATGTTTATACATCAGCAGGAAATATTTATTTTGCTGAAAACTTCAAATTTCAAATGCAAGAAATAGGTGTATATGTTAATGTACCAGTTGATGAATATTTACAGCGTTTATCAGTGTCAATTAGTGATCATACGCATTGCGCTATAGTGATATCTTTTGGTGGCAGAGGAATGCTTGTTGAAGATTTAGTCAAACATTTAAAGAAAAATAAAACACCTATTATCTTAATTACTTCTACTGATAATGATAAAATTATTCCATATGCTACGCATATTCTCTATATGTCATCATATGAAGATCACTATAATAAAATATCATCATTCGCAACTCGCTTATCTATATTATATATTTTAGATTGTCTTTATACATGTTACTTTAAGCTTGACTATGATCAAAATATTAGTAATAAATTAAATTATTATGAGAAAATGTCAGATATGAAAAAATAAAAAAAGCTGGAATCATCCAGCAATATTATGCATTATATTGAGCTAATGCTTCATCTAAAACTTTCTTAGCGTTGAATTGTACAAAATCATCATCACTAATTAATATAACAGGGGTACCAGGGTTAGCTAAATCTTCAAATTTAGTAAGTGAACTTCTAAGTTGAGGAGTCACTAAAATAATATCAGCAGTTTGTGCAGAATATTCAACAGCAGTTTCTGCAGCAGCCCAAACAATAACATCTTCAATACCTTTCTTTTCTGCTTCATCCTTTAAAGCAGCAGCAAACATATTAGAAGTAACACCAGCTTTACAACATAATAAAATCTTCATAAAATGTAATCTCCTTTCGTATTTACTTATATTGTAACATAAACTTAGATGAATTGGCTTAAAAATCGAATATTTTATTAAAATAATTTATTATACACGTTTTTTATAAAAACGTGTATAATTGCTTTATAATGAGGTCTAATTATGCAGTTCTCTAATTTTATCACACTTGCATTAGAATGTTTCATGATTGCAGTTATTATTGTCATAATTGTTGCTTCTTTTTATAGATATATTTGTAAACATGTTTTAAAAAAGGATTCATTAAACAAATGCCAATCCTTAAAATATATATTATTGGCTATTTATTTGATTGTAGTTTTTATTGCTACTTTATTTTTTAGAGAATCAGCTAGTTATGGAGTTAGTTTTCAATTTTTTAGTAGTTATCGTTATGCATGGAACAACTTTTCTATCTCTGAATGGCGTTATATTATATTAAATATTCTCATGTTTGTACCAATTGGTTTTTTAGTCCCTTTAGTTTCTGTTAAGATGCGTCGATTTTATAAGACAACATTGTTTTCATTATTGTTTACACTATTGATTGAAACATCACAGTTAATTAGTCATAGGGGTATATTTGAAGCAGATGATATTTTAAATAATTTAGTAGGTGGTATGATTGGTTATGGTTTGTTTACATTATTTCATTATTTTTATAGTTATATCATTAAAACGGATAAGAAACCAACTTGGAAAGTTCTTGTTGCTCAAATTCCACTTATTGTAACGATTTTTGTTTTTATTTCAATATTTGTTGTTTATGATCAACAGGAATTAGGTAATTTGAAAGAAAATTATAATCAAATTATTGATATGTCTGATGTATCATTATCTTTACTTAATGAATTGGATGAAGATGAATCAAACGATTATGTTTATATTATTCGTACATTTAATCAGGAAGAATGTAGTGAAATTGTACAAACTATTTTTGATAATTTTGATTTAACTTTAGATACTATTGAAGAAGGAGAAGATTCATATATTTATACTTCTTTAGATAATCAAATCATAACTATCAATAGTGATGGCACATATCAATATGGAATATTAAGTGACGAATCATCCTCTACTCTTACTTCATCAAATATTAAAGCACTATTATCAAGATTAGGTATTTCTTTGCCTGAAGAATTAACTTTTAGTTATGAAAATAATATGTATTCCATGTTTATAGATATGGTAAGTTGTGGTAATTATATTCTTAATGGAACGATTGAAGTTCAAATGAATAATAATCAAATAAGTTATATAGAATATGATGTTGTTAGTTTTGATACCTATAAAGAAGTATCCATTATATCAGCAGCCTCAGCATATCAAATGATAAATGATGGCTATTTTATTACTGATTATATCGATTATTTACCAAAAGAAATGAATATAAAATATCTAGGTATACGTTATCACGAAGATACTAAAGGATATTATCAGCCAGTATATACATTTCAAATATTAGAAGATGATGAAGTTATAGGAGCCATTTATATACCAGCAATGGCATAATTGTAATGAAAAGCTAGTTAATTTATGATAAAATATTTTAGAGGTGATCATGATGATGCGAATTGGACAATCTATTGATATTCATCAATTAGTTGAAGGTAGGAAGTTGATATTAGGTGGTGTAGAAATACCTTATGAAAAAGGTTTGAAAGGGCATAGCGATGCTGATGTATTATTACATGCGATTATTGAAAGTATTATAGGGGCTATGGGTTTAGGTGATATTGGGAAGCATTTTCCTGATACTAATGATAAATATAAAGGTATTTCATCAATGATATTATTACAATACACATATGATATGATGGTAGAAAATGGTTATACAATTGGAAATATTGATAGTATTATTTTATGTGAAGAACCTAAAATGGCTCCACATATTATGCAGATGCGACAAAATGTTGCAACTACTCTTCATTGTGATATTAGTCAAGTCAATATTAAAGCAACTCGTGGTGAAAAATTAGGCTTTGTTGGTAGAAAAGAAGGCATTGTTTCACAAAGTGTTGTATTATTAAATAAGGAATAAAAAATAGCAGACAAATGTCTGCTATTTTGGTAATTTGAATGAACTTTTAAGTGATACAATTCTATTAAAGACAGGATGACCTTCAGTTGAATCTTTTGTATCGATACAGAAATATCCATTTCTAACAAATTGGAAAGAATCACCAGGTTTATATTCTTCAATAGAAGGTTCTATATAACAATTATCTAAAACTGTTAATGAATTAGGGTTAAGATTAACACTGCCATCTTCATTATAAACACCTTTTTCTTCATCTACTAAGTTTTCATACAATCTTACAGTCACTTTTTTAGCTTGTTTAACAGGAACCCATTGAATTGTGCCTTTGACTTTTCTTCCTGTAAAACCAGTACCATTCTTTGTGATAGGATCATACGTACAATGAACAACAGTCACATTTCCGTCTTCATCTTTTTCAAAATCAACGCATTTAACAAAATAAGCATTCATTAAACGAACTTCATTACCTGGGAATAATCTATAATATTTTTTAGGTGGATTTTCCATGAAGTCTTCTCGTTCAATCCATAATTCTTTTCCAAAAGGTACCTGCTTAACACCAAGTTCAGGATTTTCCATATTAACTTGAGCATCTAAATATTCAACTTGATCTTCAGGATAATTATCAATAACTAATTTAATAGGATCTAAAACAGCCATAACTCTTGGAGCTTTTGGTTTCAAGTCATTTCTAATACAATATTCTAACATTGCATAATCAACTGAAGAATTACTCTTAGCGACACCAACCAATTCCATAAAATCCTTTAATGATTCAGGTGTGAAACCTCTTCTTCTTAAGGCTGCAATAGTGACAAGACGTGGATCATCCCAACCATCAACAATACCTTGATCTACTAAGCGTTTAATATAACGTTTACCAGTGATAACATTAGTTAAATAAAGTTTCGCAAATTCAATCTGTTTCGGTGGATGTTCATATTCTAATTCTTGAACAACCCAATCATATAAAGGTCTATGATCTTCAAATTCTAGAGTACAAATTGAATGAGTAATACCTTCAACAGCATCTTCGATAGGATGTGCATAATCATACATTGGATAAATACACCATTCATCCCCTGTATTATGATGCGTCATTCTAGCAATTCTATAGATAACAGGATCACGCATATTAATATTTGGAGAACTCATATCAATTTTTGCACGTAAAACTTTAGAACCATCTTCAAATTCACCATTTTTCATTCTTTCAAATAAATCTAAATTTTCTTCAATTGATCTATCACGATAAGGAGAATTTTTACCTGGTTCAGTAAGTGTTCCACGATATTCTTTTATTTCCTCAGCACTTAAATCACAAACATATGCTTTTCCTTTTTTTATTAATTTAATAGCACCTTCATACATGTCTTGAAAGTAATTTGATGCAAATTTTACTTCACCATCATATTTGGCCCCTAACCACTCAACATCAGCAATAATACTTTCAACAAATTCAGTCTTTTCTTTAGTTGGATTTGTATCATCAAATCTTAAATTAAAAATACCATTATATTCTTGGGCCAATCCATAATTTAATAAAATTGATTTCGCATGCCCAATATGTAAATAACCATTTGGTTCAGGAGGGAAACGAGTCGCTATTTTTGTATATTTTCCTTCCTTTAAATCTTGATCAATAATTTTTTCAATAAAATTTTTGTTGATTTCTTTATCCATAGGTTGTACCTCCAATTTATATTCAATAGTTTACCATATTTTTATGAATTATAAAACTATTAAAAATAATATTTTTATGTTATCTTGTTATTTTTTTATTAGAATAAGATAAGAATGATATGATTGAACTAAGGCTTAATTTTTTTAACATTTATCATACAATTTTCATATGGATGTGTTATAGTATTACAAGGAGGTGAAATAATGCATAATAAAATTATACTAACAATCTTAAGTTTTTTTGTAATTGTTGATGTTGGTCTTATTTATTTAGCAACGCATATTTCACCAATGAAGCTTAAAAGAAATACCTTCACTTTTCAATATGGTGAAAAAATTCCCACTGAAGCTAGTGAATATGTCAATGCTACAGATTCTGTACTCGCAGAAGTGGTGTTGGATTTGTCTAATGTTTCTTATGAGGTGGGGACTTACATCGCTACTGCAACCTATTATTCACAAGTAGAGACATTTGAAATTGTTGTTGTTGATACAGTGCAACCAAAAGTTGTTTTAAAACAAGTAACTTGGGAAATAGCTATAGGAGAAACTATTTATGCAGCAGATCTTATAGATGTTGAAGATAATTCTGAAACAACAGCTTATTTTATTGATGAAGATACACAAGAAACAAGTGAATCTAAAACATATTATACAAGTGGTTCTCATGTGGAACGAATTATTGTGATAGATGAACATGGAAACCAATCAACATCATTAAGAGTTAAAATTACTGTTTTATCTAATGATACGACCCCACCAATTATTTATGGTATAGAGGATGTAACGATTCAATTAGGTGATACTTTCGATGAGTTAGAAGGTGTTAGTGCTTATGATGAAACAGATGGCTGGATTACTAGTGATATAGAAGTAGATGGTGTGATTAATACTCATATTGTAGGAGTTTATGAGATAGTATATAGCGTTAGTGATAGCGCTGGTAATGTAACAGAAGAAACAAGGGTGGTGAGTGTTATTGATAACTAATATTTATATTGTTATATGTGTTATTGTCTGGGCATATATCAATTTTATAAGTCATGATGATAAATATGATAGTGCAATGCGCTTAGGTGGATTTTATATGCCTGCTATTGATGAAAATAATGAATACTGGCGTTTTATTACTTGTCATTTTATTCATGTTGATTTTATTCATTTGTTGATGAATATGTATTCGATGTATGTATTAGGCAGTAGTTTTGAATATATATTAGGAACTGTAGGTTATTTGTATCTTATTATTGTAAGTATGATTATTAGTATGCTCATAACATATATATCTACACAAATGCATGAATTATCTTATTATACTTTAACTATTGGTGCTAGCGGAGTGGTTTATGGTTTCTTTGGCGCTATGATAGCTTTGGGAATATTGATAAGGGGACCTTATTTATCATGGCTTATGAGTGGTTTATATGTGATATTGATTAATCTTGTTTATACATTTATTAATAAAGATATTTCAAAAACTGGACATATTGGTGGCTTGGTTGGTGGTATTGTGGCAGTTGTATTTTTGTTGCTGATGGGATTTATATGAGATTACTTGTAGATGGTGACGGATGTCCAGATATAGCTCAAATAAAGGATTTAGCAAAAAAATATGGTATACCAATGATTGTTTATATTGATTATGCTCATCAATTGAATGATGATTATTTCCAAACAATTTATTGTGAAGTTGGTAATGATAGTGTTGATATGAGATTGTTTAATGATAGTCAAAAAGATGATTTGGTTATTACTCAAGACTATGGGTTGGCATCATTACTCATTTCAAAAAATGTACAGGTTATGCATATTTCAGGTAAAACTTTAGATAAAGATAATATAGACTTTTATATCAATTCTCGTTATCAATCTGCTAAGGCCCGACATTCACATGAAAAAACTCACCTTAAAGGTCCTAAAAAAAGAACAGTTCAAACCACAAATAATTTTATTGCAAATCTTAATAGAAAGCTTAAAAATAGAACTTAGGTTCTATTTTTATGTTACAATAATGTTGGTGATAAACATGGAAATTAATAACAAAGAACTTCCTCAAATTGGACAAGGAACATGGTATATAGGTGAAAATCCACATACTTATCAACAAGAAAAAGAGGCTATTATAACAGGTATCCAGAATGGGTTAAATGTTATAGATACAGCCGAAATGTATGGAGAAGGATTGTCGGAAATATTGATAGGTGATGCCATAAAGAGTTTTGATAGACAATCTTTGTATTTGGTGTCTAAGGTATATCCACATAATGCAGGTAGAAATCATATATTTATAAGCTTAGAAGAATCACTTAAAAGATTGAATACCAATTATTTGGATTTGTATTTGTTGCATTGGCGAGGTAGTGTTCCTTTAAAAGAAACGGTAGAGTGTATGGAAGAATTAAAAAGTAGGGGTATGATTAAAGCTTGGGGTGTTTCTAATTTTGATACAGATGATATGGAAGAGTTATGGAAAGTTCCTAATGGAAATCAATGTGCAATCAATCAAGTTTTATATCACGTAGCTTCAAGAGGCATTGAATATGATTTGATTCCTTGGCATGAAAGACATAATATTCCTATTATGGCCTATTGTCCGATTGCACATGGTGGTAAGTTAAGGAAGAATCTTTATCAAAATAAAGTACTTAATCAAATAGCTATCAATCATCAAGCAACTGTACCACAAATTATGTTGGCTTTTGTAATTAGAAAACCAAATATTATAGCTATTGTGAAAAGTGGTAATATTAGACATGTATTAGAAAATGCAAAAGCTTTAAATGTTATATTAACTAATGAAGAACTAGATATGATTGATCAAGAATTTCCAGCACCAAAAAATAAAACATATTTAGATATTGTATAGGAAATTTTGGAAAGTGAGGTAAAAATGGAAGAAAATAGTACAAGGGCTTTTAAAGCAATGTCAAAAAATAGAAACCATGGATTAATCGATAAAAGTAATGATGTAGAATTGCAATTAATTTTAGATGAAACGGTAAGTAAATTTAATCAAATAGATTATAGTGATATAAAAACAGGCAGAAAATTTTCATATAACATATTTATTCCAGAAAATTATAATGATTCAAAAGCATATCCATTAGTTTTATTTATGATAGATGCTAGTGTTGTTGGGGAAGATACAAAAGTTGCTCTTACACAAGGATATGGCGCTGTTGTATGGGCTTTAAAAGAAGAGCAACGAAAACATCCTTGTTTTATTGTTGCACCTGAATATCCTGAAAATATATTGAACGGTAAAGATAAAGTAACTAGCTATGTTGATGCAACCTTAAATTTGTTGGAAATTATACAGAAAGATTATAATATTGATACTAATAGACTTTATATAACAGGGCAGTCTATGGGTTGCATGACGGCGTTATATTTAAATGGTACTCATCCTGATTTATTTGCGGCAAGTATTTATGTTGATGGGCAATGGAATACAGATATTTTGCAACCGTTAGAAAATCAAAAGTTTTTCTATTTTTCAGCTCAAGGAGATAAGAAAGCATCTAAAGGCATGGAAGATGTGAAGATAATGTTTAATAAGGATCATGTTGCTTATGCTGAAGAAATACTTGATGCTAAAGCATCAAATAATGAAATAAATGAATTAATTGATGATGTGATTTCTAAGGGATATCATGCCAATTTTATAAGTTGGAAAAAAGGTAGTGTATTACCAGATGACGTTGATGAAAATAGTAGAGGAGTAGAACATATGTATTCCTTTGATCACGCATACAAAATTAGAAATGTAAGAGATTGGTTATTTAAACAGTCAAAATAGTATTTCTAGTATATAAGAAAAAGATGGCCTTTTGACCATCTTATTTTCCACTATCACCATAATTTTTAAGAACACGAGCACTAGGATCATCAACATCGCATCCTTCCCATTCTTTATTAGGCATCCAGAAATCTTTAATCCATTTTGCTTGACCAGGATAATATTCTTCAAAGATATCACGATATAATAATGATTCTTTCGTAAAAGGTGAACAATATGGATATTTATCTTTAGCCTTTATAACATCTTCATCTGTATATAAACTATCAGCATATTCCTTTAAATAATCAACCATAGAATGTCCTACTGCATCAGAAAATGCAGCTTTTTCTCTAAATAGAATATCATCAGGTAAATAATCCAAACCTTCAAAAGCATGTCTTAATAAATATTTACCTTTACCATAAGTATTCATCTTCTTAGCAGGATCAATACGCATAGCGTAATCGACAAAATCAATATCTGCAAAAGGAACACGACCTTCTAATGCATTGGCAGAAATACATCTATCTGCTCTTAAAACATCATACATATACAATTCCTTAATACGTTTTTGTGATTCCTTTTGGAAAGCTTCAGGACTAGGTGCAAAATCTGTATACTTATAACCAAATAATTCATCTGAAACTTCACCGGTTAAAATAACTTTTAAATCAGTATTTTCATGAATATATTGACATAATAAGAACATCCCCATACTCGCACGAATAGTTGTAATATCCCATGTTTCTAAGGCTTTAATAACTTTTCTTAGATTACCTAACACATCATCTTTAGTCATAATAACTTCCGTATGATCGGTACCTAAATAATCAGCAACCTGTTTGGCATATTTTAAATCAATAGGATCAGTGTCCATACCAATCGCAAAAGTACGAATAGGCTTATCATGCATTCTTTGAGCTATCGCACAAACCAAAGATGAATCCAACCCACCACTTAATAAATAACCTACAGGAGCATCAGATTGTAATCTCTTTTCCACTGCTTTTTCTAACTTTGTACGTAAGTTATAAGCAATCTCTTCAATGCTATCAGTATGAATCAATTTTACATCACTTAAATCATTAAAACAAACAAACTCTCCATTATCATAATAGTGTCCTGGTGGAAAAGGCATAATATCATGACATATCTTCATTAATGCTTTGGCCTCTGAAGCAAAACATATTTCATTCTTATCATTACTATATCCATAAAACATTGGACGAATACCCATTGGATCTCTAGCTGCCATCATTTTCTTATTCATAGCATCATACATCACTAATGCAAATTCACCATCCAACATACGACTCATTACATCAATACCATATTTTAAATATAAAGGAATCAATACTTCACAATCACTACCACTATAACACTTATAATCATTTTTTAAATTTTCTTTTAAAGCTGGATAGTTATATATTTCACCATTACATACCAACATACATCCTCTATATTGAAATGGTTGCATACCATCACTTGTTAAATCCATAATGGCTAATCTATTAAATCCCCAAGTTTTGCCTAAGCCATAAGTATATCCACATTGATCTGGACCTCTACCTTGAACCGCTCCTAAAGCATCATCAAACACTTCTAATGAAAACTCTTCACTACCAACTGTTAAAAATCCACACATAAAATTCTTCCCCCTTAAAAAATAAAAACTCGCATAATATAAAGCGAGTATCAGACCAATATAACCTAACGTATTGAGTTACATGGTACGGAAAATACTTCAAAGAGTACTCGATACCCGCCAGCCGTAACATGGCTGAAGACGTTCTAGCCTACTTGTTGCCTTTCGGTAGACAGCTCAGAGGTGTTCTTCATACAATGACTCCGTTGTTAGACTTTCACCATCACTAACTCGCTTTAAACATCTGTCAAGGACTACTCTCCTCGTCTCTGCTTTTAAGATGTTACTAGTATATAATAATTTTTTCTTATTTGCAATAATAATTTTAAATTAATTTAATAAAATTTTTAATTTTCCAAATTATTCTTATAAAATTTGTTAAAAAAAGACAGATGAACTGTCTTTAAACTTATGTGAATTCTGAGTTTAGTTATGATAAAACATTTTCTTAAAATTGATTTGTTGTTTATCTCCACTATAATCACAATGACGATAAAAATCATGGGCATCTATTCTTGTTACTCCTGAAACTAATCGAATACCACATGCACCAGTATTGATTGCCCAATCTTCAACTGCATTCAATAATGCTTTACCGATGCCCATTTTTTGATAGTTGCTTGAAACAGCAATCCCCATAATATCTTTCATATGTGGTGCATAAATGACATCATAGTCATTTGCATGAACATAGCCAACAACATTACTATCAATTACAGCAACATAGATTTTATCTTTAGCACTATCTAGAATTTTTGTTATCTTTTCTTGTGTTTTATTTTCTGGATAATCATATCCTAGTTCTTTGGCATTTAATTCATGAATAGCCTATGCATCTGTTATTTCACATTCTCTAATTTGAAAATTCATTTGTTTTACTCCTATATTTTATATATTCTCTAACCAAATATAAACACCATCTTGTTCTTCTGGTTTATATTCTAAACCACAACTTATATAAAACTCTCTATTTCTTATTGTAGGATTAGCTTCGATACATATTTTGTCTCCAACATCTAAATTCTTTCTACATTGTTCTAAAATCTTTGTTACAACCTAAATTCCCACCAAAATATATAGTAGCTTTTTAATGAATGCAAAATAATTT
>JAJQGQ010000164.1 GCA_021200395.1 Erysipelotrichaceae bacterium | reverse complement strand
GGCACAATGGATAATCGCATCTAACTTATTTTCTTCAAAAACCTGTTTTGTCTTATCTTCATCTAAAATATTAAACTCATAAAACTTAACAGCTTTACCAGTAATCTCCTTAATATAATCCAATACTTCAGGTCTAGAATTAGAAAAATCATCAATCACCACAACATCATAACCAGCTTCTAACAATTCTACACAAATATGGCTGCCAATATAACCAGCGCCACCTGCAACTAAAATATTCATTGTAATCCTCCTACAAATCTTTTAAATCCTGCAATTCCTTTTTCATTCATCTTATAAACACCTGCATCTTCTAATACCTGAACAAACTTCTTTGTTAATTCCATTTCCATAAATTCATCAATTGTATTGTCACTATATTCTAAAGTTCTTAAATAATCATACCATTCTTTATGTTTATCCAATGCTGGATCATTATCAATATTTTGTTTATCCAATAAACATAATTTCAAATCCTCTAACTCATTCTTTAATCTAGCAGGCAAAATAGCTAATCCCATCACTTCTATTAATCCTATATTTTCTTTTTTAATATGGTGATGAACACTATGAGGATGAAATATGCCTAATGGATGTTCATCACTAGTACGATTGTTTCTTAACACAAGATCCATTTGATACATATTATCTTTCATTCTAGCAATTGGTGTGATTGTATTATGTCTTTCATTAGTATAAGCGCTAATATCATTATTTTCATCAGTATAATTTATCCATTGTTGTAATATTTTATCAGATAATGCAATAATTTTATCTTTATCATCACAAATTAATCGAAGTGTTGATAAAGGCCAATACAACATTTGGACTTGGACATCATCAATCATATATTCCTGAATGACTTTAGCATCTTCAATCGGAAAATGATGTCTACCACCCTGATAATGATCATGCGTTAAAATTGAACCACCAACAATCGGTAAATCAGCATTGCTGCCAAGCATATAATGGGGAAATAAGTCTATAAAATTCAAAAGGTTCACAAATGTTTGATGATCAATACGCATCGGTATATGCTTTTCATTAAAAACAATGCAATGCTCATTATAATAAACATAGGGAGAATATTGGAGGTAATATTGTTGATGGTTCAAGGAAATAGGAATAATACGATGCGTTTGTCTGGGGGCGTGATTGTAATCACCTGCAAAACCGACATTTTCTTTACATAATTGACATTTAGGATAATCTGTTGTTTTAGAAAGTTTGGCTTTGGCGATTTCTTTTGGATCTTTTTCAGGTTTGGAAAGATTAATGGTTATTTGAATATCGCCATATTTATAATAATGATTAAACTTGATATTTTTATCGGTTCGAGATTTTCGAATGTAATTAGAATTAATGGATAATTGATAAAAGTAGTTGGTTGCTTCTATAGGTTTGTTTTGATAGAGATGATTAAATTTTTGAACAACCGTATGAGGTCTAGGCATAATACAGTTCATGATTTTGGTATCAAAGATATCTTTTGCAGTTATATTATTTTCAATGATTTTATTTTCTACTGCATAGTCTAACATATGATCTAAGATATCATAGATATTATTATCTTGAACTTCTACTCTTGTAAAATCATTTAATTGAAATAAATCCAACAATAAGTTAACACTATAATCTATTTCATCTTTTTCTATCATTTGATGAGATAAAGCATAATTAATAAGTTGATTGATATATGTATTCATTTATAACACCTCGCTAAAATCTTCAATGACTTGAATAACTCCTGGTAATTGTTGATATTTTTTTCTTTTATGAGCAGAGTTTAAAACTATAATAGAAGGGCATCCTGCTTGATAAGCAGATTGAATACCACTCAATGCATCTTCATATATAATGCAATTATCAATAGGAGTATTGATATTTTTAGAAGCTTGTTTGTACATTGATACTTTATTTTCATATGATCCATCATCATAAACTATTTTAGAAGTATCAAACCATTGATCTAAATGAAATGATTGAATGAAGAAATCCACATTGTCTTTAATTGAAGCACTAGCAATTGTCATCGGAATATGATGTTCGATAAGAAATTCGAAATAAGGAATAGCACCATTAGCAAGATGAAAGTTAGTAATATCTTCTAAACAATATTCTCTATAATATTGTTCCTTTAACGTAGAGTAATACTTAATTTCTTCTTCGCTACATTCTTTTCCCATTAAATAAGGAATAATCCATTGATTGGGAACACCATTAAAATGTTCATGTAATTCTTTAGCACTGATATCACAATGTCTTATTTCCTTAGATATTTTATTCCAAGCTAGTACATGTTTATCATTATCTAAAAATAATGTCCCATTAAAATCAAATATGATACCTTGCATAGCTATACCTCTTTGGTTTCAATAACTCGCTTATACCAATAAGCGGATGCTTTTGGATAACGTTTTTGGGTATTAAAATCAACATAGAATAAACCATAACGTTTATTATAACCATTAGACCAGGAAAACATATCCATTAAAGACCATACAAAATATCCTTTTATATTGATACCTTCATTAATGGCTTGTTGTAAAACTTCTAAATGCTGTTTGATATAATCAATACGTGGTGTATCATCAATGATACCATCCACAAAATCATCCTTATATCCCATTCCATTTTCAGTAATATAAATACCTTTATTAAAATGATATTGTTGTGATATACGTTTAACCATATCATAAAGACCTTTTGGATAGATCATCCAATCCCAATCTGTTGTAGGAATATCTGCTTTAAAAGCTCGTTCACCTATATTTTTTAATCTAAATACATTGGTTCCTTTTTCTCCTGTTCCATTATGATGAATTTGATTTTCACCATCATATGCTTTAATAAAATGACTTTGATAATAGTTAACACCTAAATAATCTATTTTATGAGATGCTTGGATCATCATTTCGATATCTTGAGGATCATAGTTAAATGTATTATCTAATTGATGAATAATATGATATGTATCATCACTGATATTTCCTTGTAATGTCATATCTAATAAGAATTGATTGGCTAATACATCTTCTTTATGACAAGCTTCTTTATCGTTAATATTGTCATCATAAGGATATTTTGTTTCTAGGGAATGGATAATACCAATATGACCATTGTATTTTTCTTTATAGATATTTACTACAAGACTATGAGCAATCATCATATTATACATAGAGGTTATAGCTTTAGAAATATCATATTGAATACACGGTGGAAATGTTCCACTGATATATTGATTACAAGCAATAGGCCATACTTCATTAAAAGTAAACCAATAAGTGACTTCATCTTGATATTCCTCAAAACAGAATTTTGCATATTCCACATATGCGTCAATTGTTTCCTGATTCAAGAAATCCCCATTTTTATGTAAAGCATCAGGCGTATCAAAATGATGCAACGTGACATAAGGTTCTACGTTATTTTTATGACATTCCTGAAACAAATGATGATAAAAATCAACACCTTCATGATTGATTTGACCTTTTCCCTCAGGGAAAATTCTTGACCAGGCAATAGAAATACGAATAGCCTGAATGGAAAACTGTTGACATAATTTCAAATCAACAGGATACATATGATAAAAATCACTCGCTGGTTCAGGTGAAAAACGTCCTTGGGATGATAAATAATCATCCCATGCGACTTTTCCCTTACCATGACTTAAACAACTGCCTTCACATTGATAAGCTGCTGTAGCGCCTCCAAAAACAAAATCCTTACTTAATTTCATACTTACTCTCCTTCTAAAATTGAAAATACAAATTCTAGTGCTTTTTGTGGATTACGAGTTAATTCAATATATTTCTTTCCATCACAAGATGCACATTTGATGCCTAAACGATCCGTATCTTTCTTTAAATCTTCATAATAATTAGCTACTTGTGGCGCTAAAACAACCAAATCATAATCTTTCAATAAATCATAGTGTGCACCATAAGATCCAGCTGCTGTAATAATGGAAATACCTTTTTCAGCTGCACCTTTAGAAAGGGCATTGGCTAATAGTCCACTTGTACCTCCACCAGCACATAAAACTAAGACACGTTTTTCATTAACCACATCATTACTAACTTCAATATGTTCCTCTTCTTCTTGTTTATAACCACCTTTTAATGCTTCTTCTTCACATTTTTGTTTATCATAAACTTTAAAGAATGGATAATAAAACACAAAATCAACCACTAAAATAAATGCTGCAAATATAATGGATAAAATACTAATTCCACAGCCTAATATAATACCTAAAGGTCCTGGTGTTGTCCATGGTAAAATATACATAAAACTATTCATTCCTAGAAAATCGACAAAGATTTTAAATAGCCAAACATTCAATATTGGTGCAAACACGAATGGAATAAAGAAGATTGGATTTAATATAAGTGGTGCACCAAATAAGATTGGTTCATTCACCCCAAATAATACAGGTATTGAACTTGCTCTACCAACAGCTCTTAATTCCTTAGATTTTGCCATGAAAGCAAACATCAATGTTATAACTAACGTTGCACCTGTTCCTCCTAAAGTTGCTACAAATTGTTGAACACCTGGTGTTAATATGTTATAAGCATGGGCACCAGCTTGATATAATTCCAAGTTAGCTGCAATATTCACATAATAAATAGCTGATACAGCAGGTTCTACAATAGAAGGTCCTTGAATACCAACAAACCAGAACAAAGACATAGCTCCATAAATAATGGCTAAACCCAAATAACCATCAGCTGCTGTAAAGATAGGTTTAAAGAATTCAATCACAGCTGCCGCAAAGCACATACCTGCAAAATGTCTAAAGACAATATCAAATAATGTTAATAAAATAACTGATATCGCAAAGGGAATAACATCTGCAAATGTTTGTGAAATATTTGGTGGTACTTCTTCAGGCATACGAATGGTAATATTTCTTTTCACACAAAACTTATAAACATTACAAACAATAAAGGCTACTAAAAATGCTGTTAATAAACCTTTAGATCCCATATAACCACTCGCAAATCCATCTTCAACACTATCAACAGCTACAACCATAAAACCAACAATAGCTGCCATAAATGTTGAAATATTATTAATCTGTCGATTCACGGGCATATCACGATTTAAACTATCACATAGATTCTTAGCTGTTGTCCCTGCAACCAATACTGCTAATAAGCCCATTGAATAATTATATGGTTTTAAT
>JAJQGQ010000261.1 GCA_021200395.1 Erysipelotrichaceae bacterium | reverse complement strand
TATCTATATGATTAGAAATAGCAGGTCTAAAACTTGGATTATCTTTCATTTCATAACTACTTCTACTTTTAGGATTCTGCCAATCTAAATCAGCACTTGTATATTTTTCTTTTGGTACAATCTCAAATAAATCACCATCAACAACTTCGGCT
The DNA here is from genome assembly GCA_021200395.1 of Erysipelotrichaceae bacterium. Lineage (GTDB taxonomy): Bacteria > Bacillota_I > Bacilli_A > Erysipelotrichales > Coprobacillaceae > JAJQDJ01. Next base: position 5,046 of record JAJQGQ010000261.1, on the reverse strand, counting down.
AATTTTTCTGCTACTGTTTTTGTAGTACCAGTAGCGGAAAAATAAGCTACTAATATTTTACTCATATTTTCATCCTCCTTACTTATATTTTAAGTCTTTTTCACTAAATGTCCAATGCTTAATATACATTTAATATTATGTTTAAAAAGCATTATGATTCGTATTTGGTTTATGTTAGAATAAGCACAGGAGATGATATGTATGGATGAATTCTTAAAAGATATTTATACAAGTGTATATAAACAATGGATTATTGGACATCATAGTCAAAATTATACAATAACATCAAAAAATGAAAATACCATTTATATTGATACGAACTATTGTCATGGTGAAATCAATTTTTTTGATAATAATATTATCGCTTTAAGTGTAAAGAATCTTACAAATGATCATACAGAATTCTTTTTACATTTTCAAATGCAATCCATCAATCATGCTGTAGAATTATTTAATGAAATGATTGAAGTTGTGCAAAAATTAGTCGAAAAACCACAGCGAAAAGTCTTATTAAGCTGTACCAGTGGTCTTACCACATCCTATTTTGCCAATCAATTAAATGATGCATCAAATATATTGAATTTAGATTATACTTTTGCTGCTACACCATATGCAGATTTATATGATAAAGGTAGAGATTATGATATCATTTTATTAGCTCCACAAATTGCTTATCTACAACCTAAAATACAAGAAGTATTAAAAAATAAAATGGTTTTACAAATACCAGCATCTATGTATGCTCAATATGATACAGGATCGACTCTTACATTTATCCAAGAAGAAGAAAAGAATCATGAAGGCATCGACATGCCTGAAATCAAGCCATTACTTTTAAAAAGAGAAATTCATAATCAAAAGAATTTATTAGTCATCTCAATGATTAGAGAACATAATTATGTTAAAGTAGGTTATCGTATTTATTATAAGAATGAAATGATTCATGAAAATAAGGTTCATAAACCAAATATTAATCTACATGATATTGGTGATATAGTAGGAGCTGTAAAAGCAAAATATGATATTGATTATATTGGTATTTCTATTCCTGGTATTGTAGAAAATGGGAAATCAAATTCTCCTACCGATGATTTAAATGATACTGATGTTGTTGGTTATATTGAAGAAAAATGTGGTATTCAAACTATGTTGTTTAATGATACGAATGCTGCGGCAATGGGGTATTATGCATCCCAAAATGAATATAGTACTTTATCTTTGTTATTTCAGCCTACTCCTGGATCGTTAGGTGGTATAGGCAGTATTTTTAATGGACAATTGATAGAGGGACATCATCATATTGCAGGAGAGTCAAAGTTTTTACCAAACTGTTTAAGTGATGAACAAATGCATTTGTCTAAAACACCTGAAGGTTCTATATGTGCTGCATGTGAAGTGCTTAGAAGTGTTATTGGTGTTTTAGATCCTGAGTTGATTGTGGTTAAATCAAATTTAATTTGTAATAGTCAGGATTTGAGTGATGAACTAGCACATACGATACCACAAAAATATTTGCCAGAAATTGTGATTATTGAAGATTTGAATAGTTATAGCTTGCTTGGAACGATGATATTATGTGTTCAACAATTGTTAGAAAAAGACTAAGGATTTCCTTAGTCTTTCAATTTTTTTCAATTTCATTTTGCAATGTTGTTAAGAAATATTTACTCGCTTTATTAAATACTTGATATTTTTTCCATACAACTGATAAACCTACTTCTATAGATGGTTTCAATGGTTTAAAACATAAATCTGTATTCGTTGTATTAATAAGATGATCCAACCCTATGACATAACCAATCCCTTCTTCAACCATGAGTGATGCATTATAAATTAAATTATATGTTGCAACCACATTCATATCATTGATATCTTTTTTAAACCATTCAGTAATATTATCGCTTTGCATATCTTGTCTAGATAAAATGAGAGGTTCATTTTTTAAATCATCAATCGTAATAAAATCCTTAGAAGCTAAAGGAGAATCCTTTCGCATAAGGACACCACATACATCTTTATAAGGTAATTCTAAGAAATTATAATTATTCATTTTACCAGTATTAACTAATACACCAAAATCAATAAGACCTTTATCCAATTTATCAATAACATCTTTTTTATAATCACTTTCTATATGAAACTTAATCAGAGGATGCTGCTTTTGTACTTGTTTAATCACTTTTGTAATAATACGCATACCTTCTGTTTCTCCACAACCAATATAAACATTACCTGAAATATGTTGATCACTTGTCGCAATCTCCATTTCAGTCTTATCAACTAATGAAATAATCTCTTCGGCGCGTTTTCTTAAAATCATACCCTCTTCTGTTAATTCGATCTTACGTGTTCCTCTAATAAATAAAGTTTTTCCTAATTCATCTTCCAAATCTTTCATTTGTCTTGATAAAGTTGGTTGCGTAATATGTAAAAATTCAGCAGCTCCAGATATTGTTTCTTCTCTAGCAATTGCTAAGAAGTATTGTAGTACTCTTATCTCCATCATTATTCTCCATTCGTTTGTGGTTTAATCAATTCAATAAATTGAAACTTTCCATTATCATAACCATAATGAAAAATATTACAATTAGAAACAGGACCAATTTGTTTTAAAGTATCATTATCTACAATAGCGCTTAAAAAAGCATAACAGGCACCACCATGAGACACAGCTAATACATTAAAATGATCTTCTTTATTCATAATATCTTCTAAAGTATGATACATTCTATTAACGACATCTTGACGATATTCTCCTCCATAATATGGAAAAATATCATCATAATTGAGTCCGCTATTCTTTTGTGGATTGAGATCTTCACTTTCACCTTCAAAAGTACCAAAGTTTCTTTCTTTAATTTGCTTTAATCTTTTATATGTAGCCTTATAATCAGTAACTATTTCTAAAGTATCACAACATCTTTCAGATGTTGAACTATAATAATGATCAAAATGAATATTTTTTAAATATTCTTTTGCAGCCTTAGCTTGATTAATGCCATTTTCAGTTAATGGTGAATCACACCAACCTTGAATTTTTCTTCTAACATTAAAAAGAGTTTCACCATGCCTCATTAAATATAAATGCTTCATTAAAATACCTCCAATTTATTTATATTATATACAACGAATCCTAAAATAACAAATACTTTAAAATATTAAAAAAATATGTATAATGAAACGAGGGAGGGATTACATGGATAAGTTAATAATGACATTCCATATTCATATTGATAATATAACGAGAATGGAAGCAGACTGGGCAAAAGTTACAATGATTCCTTTTTCTGGTTATGTTCAATCAGAATTATTTACTGGTACTATTGTACCAGGAGCTGTAGATGTTCAAACAACAAATATTACAGGTGTTAGACATATGCAAGCAAAGTATATGTTTAAAGGGTATGATAAAAATCATGAAGAATGTTTTTTATATGTGGAAAATAATGGATATTTTGAAAGAAATCATCATCCTTCACCTTTTGAGGCCTGTCCTAAGTTTTTAAGTGATAATAAGGAATTACATGAATATTTATCACAAAGTCGTTTTAAAGCAGTAGGAATAAGTATGGATGATGAGTTGTTGATTAAGATATATGATATTTTAGGAGAATAGTATGAATGTTTTAAAGAGAGATGTTGATTTGATAAATGGACCAATATTACAATCATTACTGATATTTATGATACCACTATTGATATCTAATATATTCCAGCAATTGTATAATACATGTGATACAATGATTGTGGGAAATATTTTAGGGGATGTTTCTTTAGCGGCTATTGGTTCTTGTACGTCTATTTATGATTTATTGGTTGGTTTCGCGTTAGGGATTGGAAATGGGTTGGCTATTGTTGCTGCTAGGAGCTTTGGTTCAGGTGATGAAGCATTATTAAAGAAATCAGTTGCAAGTTCACTTGTGATTGGGATTGTTTCTTCTGTTGTGATTAGTATTTTGGGAAGTTTGATTTTATATCCACTACTTCAAGTATTGGATACACCTGCTAATATTATAGATGAAGCTTATAGTTATATTTCATTGATTGTTGTATTTATAGTTGTTATGTTTGGTTATAATTTATGTGCTGCTATGATGAGAGCTATTGGTAATAGTTTTATACCACTTGTATTCTTGATTATTTCATCATTATTGAATATAGGGTTAGATTTATTATTTATAGGAAGTTTTAATATGGGTATTAGAGGAGCTGCTATTGCCACAGTGATTGCTCAAGGTGTTTCAGTTATTCTTTGTTTTATTTATATATTAAAGAGAGTTCCTGTTTTGATACCTAGTAAGGAACATTTTGTTTATGATAAAGAATTGTATAAAGAATTAATTACTCAAGGTTTTTCAATGGGATTTATGAGTTCAATAGTAAGTGTCGCATCTGTCATATTACAATATGGAATTAATAATTTAGGATATTTGATTATTGCTGGTCATACAGCTGCTAGAAAGTTATATATGTTTTTTAATTTGCCTTTTACTTCGATGGGATTAGCAGTTTCTACTTTTGTTTCTCAAAATAAAGGGGCTAATAATGTTGAACGTATTAAAAAAGGAATTAAAGTTGCTTATCTTTATGATATTGTTTTAGCTGGTGTTGTGACGATTATATTATGGTTTGGTGCTCATAGTTTGGTACAATGGATTTCTGGTTCTAATGAGTCAGTTGTTTTAGAAAATGCAACATTATATCTTAGAGTAGTAGGTCCATTTTATGCAGTATTAGGTGTTTTAATGCAGACAAGGTATGCATTACAAGGTATTGGACAAAAGATGTTACCACTTATTTCTAGTTGCATTGAATTAGCTGGTAAGATTATATTTGTAGTTGTATTTATACCAATGTTTGGATATTTAGCGGTTATTTTTTGTGAACCAGTGATTTGGTGTTTTATGTGTGTACAACTTGTTTATAGTTTTTATACGAATGATTATATAAGGGAAAGATCTTAGATCTTTCTTTTTTTAGCTATAGTGAAATATGTTGTGTTATAATGAATTACTTTTTATAATATTTGTAATATGATATAATGTT
>JAJQGQ010000195.1 GCA_021200395.1 Erysipelotrichaceae bacterium | reverse complement strand
AAAAATGAAGAATTTAATTTGACTTTAATATAATCAAATAATTTGACTATCGACATAAAGTATACAAAATATTAATCTATAAATCATTCTTTATAACTTTACGATAAGAAAAACACATTTTCTTTACTATCAAATATTATTTTGCATTATTTCTTTCTCTTATCATATTTTATATATTTTTTTATTTAAAAATAAAAAAGTATCAAAAATGTATCAATATTTCAATAGCTTGTGTATCATTTAGCCTATTTATATTTATCATTCCAAATAAAATAGTAGTCATATAAAAGATACTGTATATGTTTATCATACTTTTGACACACAATAATAGTGTTACTATAAAGATAACCATATTGTGGTGTTTTAAATTTCACCATTTTTGGTGAAATTTAAAACACTCAAATTGGTGAAAAATATATTGACATTATTACACAACACAATTATACAAAAGTATTCTATGAATAAAGTACCTCTTCATGATATATGCATTTTTATCACCTTTTAATTAATTCAAACATTCAAAAGAATAGTAAAGTGATATTATATAGTGTATCAAAAGTGTATCATATTAATTGTTTTATATAAAAAAGCACCGATTTAATCAGTGCTTTTTGAATAGTTGGAATTATTCGAATTCGATAGTTCCAGGAGGTTTACTTGTAATATCATAGAATACTCTATTAACTCCTCTGACTTCATTAATAATACGTGACATCACTTTATTGAGTACTTCATAAGGTATTTGGGCAGCTTCAGCTGTCATAAAATCAATCGTATTAACAGCTCTTAAAGCGATCGCATAATCATAGGTTCTTTCATCACCCATAACACCAACAGATTGCATATTGGTAAGTGCTGCAAAGTATTGACCAATACTTCTATCTAATCCAGCATTCGCGATTTCTTCACGATATATAGCATCAGCATCTTGCACAATTCTGACCTTTTCTGCTGTAACTTCACCAATAATACGTATACCTAATCCTGGTCCTGGGAATGGTTGTCGATAGACAAGATAATCTGGAATACCTAACTCTAAACCTACTTTTCTTACTTCATCTTTAAACAAATCTCTTAAAGGTTCAATAATTTCTTTAAAATCAACATGATCAGGTAAACCACCAACATTATGATGAGACTTAATAACTGCAGATTCGCCACCTAAACCACTTTCGACAACATCAGGATAAATCGTTCCTTGAACTAAGAAATCAACAGCACCAATCTTTTTAGCTTCTTCTTCAAAGACTCTAATAAATTCTTCACCAATGATTTTTCGTTTCTTTTCAGGATCTGTAACACCTTGAAGTTTAGTATAGTATCTTTGTTGTGCATTGACTCTTATAAAGTTAAGTTCATAAGGTCCATCTTCACCAAAAACAGCTTCAACCTCATCACCTTCATTTTTTCTAAGTAAGCCATGATCAACAAACACACAAGTCAATTGATTACCAATAGCTTTAGATAATAAAACAGCAGCTACTGATGAATCAACACCACCAGACAAGGCACATAAAACCTTACCATTACCGACTTTATTTCTAATATCATTAATTGACTCTTCTACAAATGAATCCATACGCCAATCACCATGACAATGACAAACATCTTTCACAAAGTTTTCAATCATCTTCGTTCCTTCCTGCGTATGTAATACTTCAGGATGGAATTGGATACCATAGAGATTCTTTTCTTTATTTTCACAGGCAGCCACAGGACAATCTTTGGTTGTAGCTGTAATTCTAAATCCATCAGCAACCTTAGATATATAATCAAAATGACTCATCCAACAAATACTTTCTTTAGAAACATTAGAGAATAAGACAGAAGAATGATCAACTGTTAATTGAGATTTACCATATTCTCTTACACTAGCTCTTTCAACTTTACCACCTAACAAATGTTGCATCAGTTGTGCCCCATAACAAAGACCTAAAACAGGAATACCTAATTCAAAGAGTTCTTTAGAATAAGTCGCACTATTTTCTTCATAACAGCTACTAGGTCCACCTGTTAAAATAATACCCATAGGATTCATTTCTTTAATCTTTTCAATATTCGTCTTATAAGAATAAATCTCACAATAAACCTGGCATTCTCTTACTCTTCTAGCCACTAATTGATTATATTGACCACCAAAATCTAAAACAATGACTAATTCTCTTTTCACTTCTTCGCCTCCTAAAATTCAATATCTTTTAATACCACTGTCTGCTTTCTATCAGGTCCTACAGAAAACATCACAACAGGACAATGAATCAATTCTTCAATTCTTCTAATATAATTTTGACAATTCACTGGTAATTCCTCAAATGATTGAACATTGGTAATATCCTCTTTCCATCCTGGCATTTCTTCATAGATAGGTTCTACTTCCTCTACCCCTTTAACAGTAGCAGGTAAACCATAAATGATTTCCCCTTTATATTTATAAGCTGTACAAATCTTAATCGTATCTAAACCACTTAAAACATCCAACAACATCAAAGAAACACCTGTTAAACTTGACATTCTTCTTGATTGATTCACAACCACTGCATCAAACCATCCCGTTCTTCTAGGACGTTTTGTAACAGTTCCATACTCATGACCATGTTCTCTAATAAAATCACCAGTTTCATCAAACAACTCTGTAGGGAAAGGTCCCTCTCCTACTCTAGTTGTATAAGCTTTAATAATACCAATCGCTTCTTTAATATATAAAGGTCCAATACCAGCACCTTCACTCACACCATTAGCTCCTGGATGAGAACTTGTCACATAAGGATATGTACCATAATCAATATCAAGCATAGCACCTTGTGCTCCTTCAAATAAGACTTTCTTATCTTCTCTTAAATATTCATCTAATAAAATACCTGTATCACAAACCAAAGGTTTAATCTTCTTGGCATATTCTTTATATTCATTATAGATACCTTCAATACTAAACATATCAGCAAGTTCTGGATATTCCATCACTTTTAAAGGGAAAGTTTCATTCAATTTTTCTAAAAATAACTCTTCATCCACAAACTCACCCATACGAATACCAATACGACTATATTTATCTGTATAAGCAGGACCAATACCTCTTTTAGTCGTGCCAATACTCTTATCACCTTTACGTTTTTCTTGTAATTCATCTATTTCCAAATGATATGGTAAAATCACATGACAACGATCACTTACTCTAATCTTACTTGTATCAATACCAGCATCATTTAAATACTTTACTTCCTCTAAAAAAGCTTTAGGATTAACAACCATACCATTACCCATAATTACTTCATGTCCACTAAAAATACCAGATGGAATCAATTTTAAAGCAAACTTCTTTCCATCATATACAATCGTATGTCCAGCATTGTTGCCACCCGCATATCTTACAACAATATCTGCTTTTTGAGCCAAATAATCAGTAACCTTTCCTTTACCTTCATCGCCCCACATACTTCCTACGACTACTACTCCAGCCATTGTCAATTCATCCTTTCTTAAACGCCTTTTTAAATTTCATTGACGTCTCTACATCATTTATTATATGATAAATATAGTTATAAGTAAAATTAATATTTTATAAATTTGATATAAGGAGAACTAATATGTCAATCAAACTCGAACAATACAAAATATTTAACGAAGCTGCTTCTACTTTATCGTTTTCAAAAGCAGCTAAAAACCTCTATATTTCACAATCCGCTGTTTCTCAAACTATTCGTGTATTAGAAGAAGAGCTCAATACCCAATTATTTATACGTCAATCAAAAGGTGTTAGTTTAACTAAAGAAGGAGAAGTATTGCACCAACAAATAGCGGTTGCATTATCTTTAATCAATACGGCAGAAAATCAAATAAAAAACTATCAAGAACTGACATATGGTCAATTAAGTATTGGTGCTGGTGATACAATTAGTGAAAATTATTTGATGGATTATCTTGTAAGATTTAAGAAGCTATATCCCCATGTGACTATTCAAATGGTTAATCGTACAAGTCATGAAATTATTGATTTACTAAAAAGTGGTCAAATCGAAATAGGTTTTATTAATATGCCTATCTATGATGAAGCTATTACCATGAAAGAATGTTTACAGGTTCATGATATTTTTGTATCTAAGCATCAAGATAATCATGTTTATTCTTTACAAGAGCTTGTTAAAGAGCCATTGATATTATTAGAAAGATCTTCTAATTCTAGAAGATATGTAGATTCCTATTTTGCTTCACAAGGAATATTATTAAAAGCAGATATTGAACTAGGTTCATATGCTTTATTATTAGAAGCAGCTAAAAATCAATTAGGTATTGCTTGTGTTATTAGAGAGTTTTCTCTAAAAGAACTTCACCAACAAGATATCTATGAAGTAAAACTTAAAGAATCTATTCCACAAAGAAATATCGGCTATGCTTATTTATCTAGAAAAACATTGACACCAGCAGCTTTAAAATTTATTGAATTATTGAAATAAAAATCGTGAATAAATCATGATTCATCAACGCACCTTTAATATCTCCCTTTCTAAAATGACCTCTGCAAGAACTTCACTTCTTCCATTAATATTTATACCATCTAAATACATTTGAACTGGTGAAACAACTTGGGAATTATCAATATATTGCCAATTCATCAGAACACTATCATCGTAGGGTACAAATAAAGTAAGATTGGAACCAAAACTTGTTTTTTCACAACCTAAGTATGAAATAACCTTCTCTAAATCTAAACTATTTACATAAACATGAACCTTATAATACCTCACAACAGGTTGATATCTAACACCTCCTGAATAACCAGTCAAATAATAGTCTACTCCAATTCTATCTTTCATGTTTATAAGTTTTGTTTCAATATCTACAACACTATCCATTGAATAACACTCAATGATATCGGTATTTTTGCCATATACTTTAGCCCATTCTTCCAACATCTCTCTAGGCTTTGTCAAAATCATACCTTCATCTGTTTGTTTAATTTAATCGTTTTGAGCTAAAAAATGCTTTACCTTTAATACTTGGCCAATACTACATCCAACATATTCTGATAATTCCTTCATCTTTCAGGGCCTGTTCACATCCTCAAATAATACACGTAGTATCTTAGAAGATACAACAGAAGATCTTTCATAAATAGACTTAAGTCCTCTTTTAGACACATGATTATTTTTGTTACCTTTAATATCTATATATACAGAGCCAAAATTTAACAAGCAATTACCAGCTTCATCCATAAAACTTATA
>JAJQGQ010000313.1 GCA_021200395.1 Erysipelotrichaceae bacterium | reverse complement strand
TATATATAAAGGTAATGGAAGAGTCCATTCTTCATACAATACCTAACAATATAATTGACTTATATCCGTTAGCTAGAAAGATGCAACGTCATTTTGTATTACATATTGGTGAAACGAATTCAGGTAAGACGCATGATTCCATTGAAGCTTTAAAGAAATGTGATAAAGGTATATATCTGGCACCATTACGTTTATTGGCATATGAGCAATATGATAAATTAAATAATGAAGGTTATTCATGTAGTCTTATTACTGGTGAAGAACGTATGTTAGTTAATCATGCTAAATATCAATCATCGACTATTGAGATGTTAGATATATTAGAAGAGTATGATATAGCTATTATTGATGAAGCACAAATGCTTGAAGATAAATTTAGAGGTGGATTTTGGACAAAAGCTATACTAGGTGTAAGAGCTCATGAAATACACATATGCGCTGCTCCTCAAGCAGAGGATATTCTTATTAAGTTGATTTCAGTATGTCATGATACTTATGAAATTGTAAGACATGAAAGAAATACGCAACTTATTAAAGAAACAACATCGTTTGGTTTCCCTAAAAGTGTACAAAGAGGGGATGCCCTCATTGTCTTTTCACGTAAGAGTGTGCATGCAGTTGCTAATGAGTTAAAAAATAAGAATATGAAAGCCAGTATTATTTATGGTGCCTTACCCTATGATGTTAGACAAAATGAAGCTAGACGTTTTGCTAATGGTGAAACAGATGTTGTAGTTGCTACTGATGCAATTGGTATGGGTATGAATCTACCAATTAAACGTATTGCTTTTTTAGAACAACAAAAATATAATGGTGAAAGTGTTAAGACATTATCAGCTATTGAGGTCAAACAAATAGCTGGTAGAGCTGGTCGTTATGGTGTGTTTGATGAAGGTTATGTGAATTCATATGGTAATCGTAAATTAATATATAGATTATTGGATAGTCAAATTTCATCAATATCTAAAGTTTATATCAATTTTCCTGAATCGTTAATAGGTATCGATGCGCCTATATCTGATATTCTAGAACGCTGGCAAAATATTTCAATCGATATGGATTATGAAAAAGCTAATATTGATCATGAATTAAGACTTGTTAAATATGCAGAAGAAATAATTGATGTGAAATCTATTATTTATGATTTTATAACTATGCCTTTTGATGAAGATGATGAATTATTAAGAAACTTATGGATTGATATGCTTACAAACTATTGCCAAGGAAATCATATAAAATTTAATGATTTTAAAGATAAATATCTTCAATATATAGATTATAATAATATGGAATCATTGGAAAAAGCATATAAGATATGTGATATGATATTTTATTATGATGAAAAGTTTTTTAATGGTATTGACGCAAAAGATATTATGAATAATAAAAATGACATATCTCAATCAATTATCAAATTATTAGAAAAATCAAAACTTCAGCCTAGAAAATGCAAATATTGTGGTAAAATATTACCATGGAATTATCAATATAGTATGTGCAATCAATGTCATAATGAACGTTATACACATTATTATAATGATTACTATGATTATTACTAAAAAAGCAGGATTTTTTAATCCTGCTTTGCAGCATCTACAAATGCTTTGAATATCTGACGACTCTTTTCATCCACTAAATGAAGATATTCTGGATGCCATTGTATAGCCCATAAAAATGTTTTAGAAGGATCATAGACAGCTTCGATGAGACCATCAGGAGAAACAGCCATAGGCTTTAATTGACTTGATAAATCTTTGATAGCTTGATGATGAAGAGAATTGACACCAATTGTTTCTTGATGTAATAATTCATAAAGAGGTGTATCTTTATAGATATGTACATCATGTATAGCTTCATCATATGGTCTGCCTTGACGATGTGTGACATTACTTATATGTTGTGTATTCAAATCCTGGTACAATGTACCACCAAGTAAAACATTAATCATTTGAATACCTCGACATATTCCTAATATAGGCTTATCTTGCTGATAGGCTATAGAAAACAATAAGCTTTCTAAATCATCTCTTTCCTTAGATATTTCACCACACACATCTAATTTATTCTCATGATAGAGTTCTGGATTAATATCATGTCCACCGGTAAACAAGAAACCATCGCAAGTATCAACTAGTCTTCTTAGTTCATCTATCTTATCCGTAAATGTTAAAACTATAGGAATACCACCAGCTTCTTGAATACCATCGGTATAACCTGGTAGCATCCAAATATTTCCTTTAGTATAATCCATGATAGGTAAAACACCAATAACTGGTTTCTTCATCAGCATACCTCCTTATAAAATTATCATCTTAATAATTTTATATCAGTATATCATATTTATTGAATTAATCAACATGTAATTCATTATAACGTGTCATAGCACGGACAACCTTGGTAGTATTATTTTTAGTATAATGAAGACCATAAGGTTTAATAATATCTAAGAATTTACTATAACCAGTAGTAGGATCATTGACTTCAAATTCTAATTCATAATCTTCTTTATCTAAATAATTGTTTTTATCTAATGATAACATTCCTTCTTCTAATAATATATCTGTTCTATAAGTACTTAAAGAATAGAGTTGTTGTAATTCTTGATATGGAATATTGTTTTCTTCTAATATGGTTATAATTTCATTGTTCATAGTTTTATGATTAATGAAATTTTCTCTTTCTTCTTTAGTTATATCAATATTAGTTTCTAAACGGTGACCTTGGTAAGGTCTTTTTAATGTCAGTTCATATTTATCTTTTTTAGATCGAATGCGTAACATAAAATGTTTTCCATTTAAGAGTGGATGTGTAAAGTAGTCATTGACTTGTAAATAAGCATCTGTTATTTGATTTTGATAATCATTAATGATTTGTTGATAAGTGTCTTTTGTAAGAAGTATTTTGTATTCTATTTCGATTTGTTCATTCATTTTTATCACCTTTCTTATTTTATAATTTATTGCAATAATTTTCAATTAATATATAATGTTGATGAGGTGGTTATATGAAAAAATATGCTATTGTATGTAAACAAGATAGTAAATCTATAGAGGTTTCAAGTGCTATTCGTCAAGAATTGGATAATATTATGGATTATGATGAAAAGAATCCAGAACTTGTCATTAGTGTTGGTGGGGATGGAACAATGCTTTATAGTGTTCATAAATATATATATCAATTAGAATCAGTATCTTTTATTGGTATTCATACAGGAACATTAGGTTTCTTAACAGATTATCAAAAGGATGAGTATTTAGATTTTATTGAAGATGTCAAAAATAATAAGTATCATATATATCATCGTTGTTTGTTGGAATTGGTAGCTAATAATCATACGTATTATGCATTAAATGAAGTAAGAGTAGAAAATAATCGTCGTTCTCAAGTGATAGATGTTTATATTAATCATGATTTTTTTGAAACCTTTAGAGGTAATGGCTTATGTGTTTCTACTGCCTCAGGATCAACAGCTTATAATAAATCATTAGGTGGAGCAGTGATTAATTCTGGGGCTGGGTTGATGCAATTAAGTGAAATAGCAGGTATTCATCATAATGCTTATCGCTCTTTAGGATCTCCTTTAATATTAGATTATACGCATAAGATTGAACTTCGTTCTGATGATTTTAATGGAGCCATACTTGGTGTTGATCAGTTGGTATTTGATTTAAAGGGTGCTGATCATATTGATGTTGTTTTATCTAATAAGAAAGCACGATTTATTCAATATCGTCATGTTCCTTATATCCAAAGATTAAAGAGAGCATATTTAAGTGATTAGACAATGGATAGTAGATAAAGATGACATCAGAATTGATCATTATGCATGGGATGAACTTAATATGAGTCACAATGCTTTAAAGAATGTGAAAATGAATGGAAAGATACTCGTTAATAATATTGAACAAACTGTTCGATATCATTTACATATGGGTGATGTATTAACATTCATCTATCCTGATGAAATCAATGATATGGAACCTTATAATTATCCATTAAAAATTGTCTATGAAGATGATTATATACTTGTCATAGATAAACCAAAAGGGATTGCTTGCTTACCAACAAAAGCTCATTATAATCATTCATTAGCGAATATCCTTACAAATTATTACCAACAAATCCATCTTCATTCAACCATTCACTTTGTGAATCGTTTAGACAAAGATACATCTGGTTTAATGATTATAGCGAAATATCGAGAAATCCATGATCTTATGATAAGAGATTTTAAACATATTTATCGTATTTATCAGGCACATGTAGAAGGTAAAGTGGATAAAGGTACAATTACATTACCTATATATAAAAATAATAATGAAATGAAAAGGATTATAGATAAACGTGGAGTTTCAGCTATAACGCATTATCAATGTATTTCTTATAGTGATAATATATCACTTGTAAGATTTCGTTTAGAAACAGGCAGAACACATCAAATAAGAGTGCATATGTCAGCTATTGGGCATCCCTTAGTGGGTGATGAACTTTATGGCAATAATGGTGACTTTGATTTAGACAGTGTGATGGTAGCTTTTACTCATCCAGTTACAAAACAATTAATAACAATACAAAAATGCAAAAAACAATGATAATATTTTTATCATATCAATATAATAAAAAGATCAAAATAGATATTTTGATCTAATTGATTTAAATTTGAATGTTAGATTGAATTGTTAATAACAAAACGTGGCAACCTACATTAAAGCCATCATCATTCACCATAAAAGTATTGTTGCCTTTTTCATCATAAACGCCTATGTCTTCGAAACCGATGCTTTCATAAAATAATTGCGCATGTTCTGTCGCAGCGAAAACTAATATAGCGATACATCCAATATATTTCTTTACTTCCATAGCTTTGTCCATAACTAGTTTCAATATTATTTCTGATCCGTATCCAAGACGTTGATATGGTCTATCAATCGCTAAACGTGATAATTCAACTACAGGAATGAATTTCAATTTTTTAGAATTTTTTTCTTGATAAACGATAGAACTTGCTCTTAAGGTGTAATAACCTATTACTTCTTTTGTTAGATCTTTATCAAAGACAAGATAAGTATTGGCTAAACCTTCTTCGTTGTAATCAGCAGCTTCTTCAAGTAAAAAAAAGATTTAATGGTTTATCTTCAGGACCACAGTCAAAATCGTTAACAATCCAAAAATGGTCTTCATTATTAAAAAATTCTTCACTAATCATAAAAAGCTCCAATTACTTAGAATTGAAGCTTTTTCTTTG
>JAJQGQ010000183.1 GCA_021200395.1 Erysipelotrichaceae bacterium | reverse complement strand
TCATTGCAGTTATTTTGGTTGGTTTATTATTATTGGTACCAGATATGCGACTAGAAATAAAAGATTTTGTAGAGAATAATTTACCACTATTTCTTTTTATTTTATATCTATTAAATAATACGATGGATATAACAAGAACTATGTTCTCTAATTGTGATCATTCTTTATTGAATTATACATTTTATCGAGAACCTAAGAATTTATTACAATTATTTGGTATAAGACTTAAAGAAATGATTAATATGAATAGTACATATGATTTTATTATTGCTTTAACTTATGCTATTGTTTTATATTTATGTGACTCACCATTATATTATTCTTTTATCGGGTTTGTATCAATTATGTGTATGAGTATTTTCTTTTCCATTCATTATTTAACACTATATTATCTTATTCAACCATTTGATAAAAATAAAGAAATTGTTAAACCTGTTTATAGTATTATTACGACATTAACATATATATTTTGTTACTATATGATGGATTTAAGGTTATCGGTGATTCATTTTGGAATTACAATGATTGCTTTTGATATTATTTATTGTGTCATAGCATGTTTATTGGTTTATCGTTTTGGCGTGAAAACGTTTAGAATTAACTCTTGAGTTATGCTATAATACAAGTTACAATAGTGAAGGAGGTGCTAAATAATGAATTTGGATAACTATTTAAATACAAAACAAAAAGAAGCAGCGACTTATTTAGCATCAAATTTACGTATAGTTGCTGGTGCTGGTAGTGGTAAAACACGTGTTTTAACTTATCGTATCGCTTATTTAATTGAAGATGTAGGGATTGAACCTTATAGAATATTGGCTATTACATTTACAAATAAAGCTGCTAATGAAATGAAAGAACGTGTTATTTCTATATTAGGTGATTATGCTAGTGGAGCGACTTTATGTACGATTCACTCTTTATGTGTAAGAATATTGAGAAGACATATTAAAGCTTTGGGATATCCACAAAATTTTATTATTATGGATGAAGAAGATCAAAAATCATTACTAAAGAAATTATGTAAAGAAAAAGAAATTGATAATAAAACAATTACAATTAAAAGTCTTATTCAATATATCTCAACTCAAAAGAATAATCGTATAACACCAAGTTTGGCTTATGATTTTGCAGAAGATTTTACAGCAGATCAACAAAAAGCTGTTATATATGAAGCTTATGAAGATTATAATAAAGAACATTTTATGTTAGATTTTGATGATCTTTTATTAAAGACTTTAGAATTATTTGAAGATTTTCCAGATATATTAGATTATTGGCAAAGACGTTATCAATATATTCATGTTGATGAGTTTCAAGATGTAGGTACGATTGATTATAATATTATTCGTTTTCTATCAGAAAAAGCCATTTTATGTGTAGTAGGAGATCCTGATCAGACGATTTATTCTTTTAGAGGTTCTGATGTTAATTTTATTATGAATTTTGATAGTGATTATGAGGATGTTAAAACAATTATATTAGATCGTAACTATCGTTCTACCCAATCTATTTTGGATGTATCCAATCATTTGATTAAAAATAATCACAATCGTGTTGATAAGGATTTGTATACATTATCTGATGAAGGAGATATGATTCATCATTATTGTGCTATTGACGATGAAAATGAAGCTATTTATGTAATAGATACGATTGAGGATATGCTTCACAATGGTTGTAAAGAAAGCGATTTTGCGATTCTTTATCGTGCCAATTATTTATCACGTCCATTTGAACAAAAGCTTATTCAAAGACATATCAATTATAAGATATTTGGTGGTTTGAAGTTTTTTAATCGTAAAGAAGTTAAAGATGCTTTAAGTTATATTAGATTGATGGTTAGTAGTGATGATCTTTCTTTTGAAAGAATTGTCAATGTGCCTACGCGAGGAGTAGGTGCCAAAACATTGGAAAAAATACAATTAAAAGCTATTGAACAAGGTATGAGTGATTATGAGGCTTTATGTTATTTTTCTACGGAAATAGGCTTATCAGCTAAAGCTAGAAAAGCTTTAATCCAATTTGTTAAAAGTATTGAAAAAGCAAAACAATCAAAATTGCCTTTACCAGAGGTTTTTGAAGAGTTGATGAATGATGTGGGTTATATGCAGATGTTGAAAAAAGACAATGATGATAATCGTATTGCCAATATTATGGAATTAAAGAATTCTATTGCTCATTATATGGATACCCATGAAGAAACAGCGACTTTTGAAAGCTATTTACAAGATATTGCCTTATATACATCTCAGGATGATATTGATAATCGTGATTATGTATCATTAATGAGTATTCATATGGCTAAAGGTTTGGAATTTAACAATGTCTTTGTAGTTGGTTGTTCGCAACAAATTTTCCCTAGTCCAAGAAGTCTCATGGAAGGTGGGGAAGATGGCATGGAAGAGGAAAGACGTTTGGCTTATGTTGCTTTTACTCGAGCAAAAAAAGAGTTGTTTATTACGGAAAATACAGGTTATAGTTATGTGAATCAATCAGCTAAAACAGGTTCGCAGTTTATTAAAGAATTAGGTGATGAACATGTTGAACATATTGGTCGAAGTAAACATGATTTATATGATGATATTGTCAAAGAAATGGATAATAAACCTATTAAAGGTGATAAAATATTAGAAACAAATAATAATCAGGACTATCATACAGGTGAATTAGTGATGCATGATGTTTTTGGAAAAGGTGTTGTCGTTAAAGTAAAATCAACTAGTGTTGATGTTGCCTTTGCGATGCCTTATGGTATTAAGACGTTACAATCAACGCATCCAGCGTTAAAAAAGATTATCAATTGATAATCTTTTTGATATGAGGAGGGATCATATGTCAGATAAAATTGAAGTTTCACCTTTAGCTGAAAAGATATTTCAGGATATTATTGATCATGGTGGGAAAGTGTATATAGTTGGAGGAACCGTTCGAGATTTTGTTTTAAGCCAAATAAATCACCAACCATTAATCAGTAAAGATATGGATTTAGAAATCTATCATTTATCATATGATCAGCTTAAAACGATTTTATCAAAATATGGAAAAGTGAATACCTATGGTAAAAGCTTTGCTATATTAAGCCTTCATACATTACCAGGCTATGATTTTGCCTTACCACGTAAAGAAACCAAAATAGGACATAAGCATCAAGATTTTGATGTTATTATTGACAGTGAATTACCTTTAGAAAAAGCTGTTGAAAGACGTGATGTCACTATGAATGCTTTAATGTATGATTATCAAAATCATGAGATTATCGATTTAGTTGGTGGCATCAATGATATTCAACAACATTGTATTAAAATGGTTAATAAAGACACATTTAGAGAAGATCCTTTAAGAGTATTAAGAATTGCTAATTTTGTGGCTCGTTTTGAAATGAATGTTGATGAAGAAACCAAACAATATTGTCAAGAAATGACTCAACAAGGAATGTTAAAAGATTTAAGTCAGGAAAGAATATATGAGGAATATAAAAAAATTCTATTGTCTAATCATCCTTCTTTAGGATTTGAATTTCTAAAAGATATTAATGCTTTACCATCCTATCTTAAAGATTTAGTTAATTGTTATCAAAGACCTGATTATCATAGCGAAGGAGATGTCTTTAATCATACCATGTTGGTATTAGACTTAGCAGCTACTTGTAAACAATATTCTCATTATCCTGAGGCTTTTATGTGGTCAGCCTTGTTGCATGACATAGGCAAGCCTATGGTCACCAACAGTAAGGGTCAAGCATTACAACATGAATTAGCTGGTTTAGATGTATTTAAACAAGTTACTATTCTTACCAATAAAAAAATGCGTGAATATATTAAAGCTATGATTCATTATCATATGTATTTAATGGTTCTTTCTAGAGGAAATTCTAAAGATATGAAATATCTCAAGTTTTTAAAAAAGATTGATAATATTAAAGATGGTGGTCATTTTTGTTTAGATGATTTGATGCTTATGACAATGTGTGATTATTTTGGCAGAGGTAATAATGATCCTATACAATATGAACAATTTCTTAATTATATGAATGATAAAATCACTCGTTTAGGTAATCGTGCATGGCAACCTATTATCACTGGTCAAGACTTAATTGAAAATGGTTTTAAAAATCATCAAAGATATAGGGATTTACTTGATCAGGCTTATCATATGCAATTACAGCATATGTCTAAAGAAAAAATTATTGAACTTCTTAAACGAGATGAAAGAAAACATGGTGAGTTATGATGAATATTTTTGATCATTTAAATGATAGATATATTTATATACAAAATCTTTATCCTGACCATTCTTTCTTTGGCATCTTTTTGCGAGGCAGTCAAAATTATGGTTTAGATATTTATAACGATAACTATCAAAGTGATATTGATACAGTTGTTTTTATCATTCCAACACTACATGATTTGATAAATAAAACAACATATAATAAAGAAATAATATATTTAGATAACTCTCATATAGAACTTAAAGATATTCGAGATTTAGAATTACTTATCTTTAAAGCCAATCCTACTTATATTGAATTAATCAATACTGATTATTATATTATTAATGAAACTTATCAATTATATTACAATCAAATCCAAGATAAATGTAACGAGATTTCTTTAGTGAACTTTGATCGTTTATTAAAAGCAATATTAGGTATGATGCATACATATTTAAAAAAAGGTTTCAATAATCGTATCTATGATGTTAAATGTTTGACTCATATAATACGTTTTAGAATTATGGTTACATATTTATTACAAGGGTCTTCATTTAAAGAGGCAATGACTTTAAATAAAAAAGACAGATCACGTCTTTTAAAAATAAAGTCACATGAAATCATATATGATTATCATGAAGCATATGATATAGCTGTTAATGAAATAAATAGTGTTGAAAACATGATAAACACATATCAACATACATCAATATTCAATCAACAAGCTTATGATTATTTATACAATATTATTGAGAATATTATTAAATATGATTTAAAGCAATCTCTTCTATATTAAAAGAGATTGCTTTTTAATTCATTATATATACATAAGTAGTTTATATGTTTAATTCTTTTCTGTAGAATTTAATCTAAGATTGTATAACCAAGTCATGTTATTAAGCAAAATTATCTTTATGCAATCAATTATATTTGCATATTGAAACAAAGTTTGCTATAATCTAATAAAGATATCCTCTTATTAAAAAAACTTAAAAAATTTCAATTTAAAAAAAGAAAAATGAAGGTTTTTGAGTGTATGTAAATATATAGGAG
>JAJQGQ010000197.1:2494-5280 GCA_021200395.1 Erysipelotrichaceae bacterium | reverse complement strand
GACTTAAATATACCTTGCAAATAACTTAAATTTTATTGATAAAAAATAAGCTTGATATAATCTTATTTGTAATAAGTAGATTATATATGAAGGGAGACTTTATTATGAAAATGACATATATTAAACCAACAATAGAAACACAACTTTTTACTCCTAATGAATATGTTGCTGCCTGCGGGGATAGCGGAACAGTCTATAATTTTGAGTGTAATGCCGGTAGTTCAAATAAAAGCTATTATATACATGATGGAAATGGCAATTACCAGACGATTTCCGGTTATTACCTTGGGCCTAGAGATTCTTCGCATTCGAATAGCACCACATATCATCCATGTGGTACAACACATGAGGCAGAATCAAATTCTGGATTTTTGACAGGATACTATCTTGATGATAGTAGTACTACTAGGGTGGTAGAATCTATTCCTGTTATTATTTGGACAGCTAATAATACTAATGTTCACTGTACTACTAATCTAGATATGAGTTCTTGGTCAATTGCAAAATCTTAAAAACTGATCATAGGTCAATCCTATGATTGTTTTTATTTAAGGAAAATGAAATGATATATCAAATTAACAACTTTAAATTTCAAATAAATAACTACAACAATCTTCTAATTCCCAACAATCTTCAAAAATTTCAAACTGATGATAATCAATATGATTATGTCTATGATCTTTATCTTGTTAACGAGATTGTTGTTGAAGAGAAAAATTTTATATTAAATAAACATGATATTAAGATAAGCATTAATGGAAATATCCATAAACGATATTTATATTTACCTTATAACAACAATCCATACGCAGTATCCATTCAAGATACTATGAATCATACAACTATCTATTATCATCAGGATTATCTTAAATATACTATTAGTGATACTATCTTTGGTTCATTACTATCTTTAGAAAAAAGAATGTATAGCTATAATCAATATATTTTACATAGTAATTATATTCTATACCACGATAAAGCAATTCTTTTTACAGCCCCTTCAGGTGTTGGTAAATCAACTCAAGGAGAATTATGGCAACGATATAGAAATGTAAGAATTATTAACGGCGATAGAACTCTTTTATCTAAAGATAATAGTCAATACTATGCTAATGGATGGCCTATCTGTGGTTCATCTGAAATATGTTTTAATGAAGGATATCCTTTAGGATGTATTGTTATAATTGATAGAGGAATACATAATAGAATTGAAGACATACAATATAAAGATAAGTTTAAAAGACTATTAGGTGAAATAACAATCAATTATCATAACGCTGATTTTGTGAATAAAGCGATGGATTTCATTGATGATCTAATACAGAATGTTAAGATATATTATTTATATTGTAATATCAGTGAAGATGCAGTTATATGTTTAGAAAATCAATTGATAAAGGATGGATTGATATAATGGAACAAATGAATGATGCTACAACAGTTGAAAGAATGTTGATAAAACGAGCTGAAAACAACAAGATTCCGATCAATGGCAGTATTGAATTATTACCATTATGTAATATGAATTGTGACATGTGCTATGTGCGATTAAGTCAATCTGAGATGGAAAGTCAAGGTAGATTAAGAACTGTTGATGAATGGATAAGTATAGCTCATGAAATGAAAGATGCAGGTACATTATTCTTATTATTAACTGGTGGAGAGCCATTGTTATATCCTGGTTTTAAGGAATTGTATCTTGCATTGAAGGAATTAGGTATGGTTATAACAATCAATACGAATGGGACATTAATTGATGAGGAATGGGCACAGTTTTTTGGTAAACATAAGCCTAGAAGAATCAATATAACACTGTATGGATCTAATAATGATACATATTATCAACTGTGCCATTATCTTAATGGATATGATAAAGCTACCAATGGTATTAAACTATTAAAGAAATATCATGTTGATGTTAAAATCAGTAGCAGTATTACCAAAGCTAATAAAGATGAAATACGAGATATGATTCATTTAGGTGATGAACTAGATATTCCTGTACGTTGTGATACTTATATGATGCCAGCTGTTAGAGAACGCAGTAGACCATATGATAAACAATCAAGACTCAGTCCATCTGATGCCGCAAAAGCTCGTGTCATAGCTTTAAAACACGAAATGAAGGATGAGTTATTCAAAGAATATATTCATCAATCAATCTATGAAATAGAACATATATTACCTTGTAATGAAGAAAATCATATGAAATGTCATGCTGGTAAATGTTCTTTCACTATTAATTGGCAGGGTCAAATGAGACCTTGTGTCATCATGTCATATCCTAGAATTGATGTTTTTGAAAATGGATTTATGAATTCGTGGAAATACGTAGTAGAAGAGACATCAAAAATTGTGCTTAGTAATAAATGTAATACATGTAATTTAAGAACAATATGCAGAACATGTGCAGCTAGTGCATTGTTAGAAGAAGGTAGTTACAATAAGGAACCCAAATATATGTGTGAATACAGTGAATATACTTATAAATATTTAAGGAAAGAATATATGGAGATAAGAAATGAAGAAGAATAAAGAATTTATCATGCGTCAGATAGCTGATGAATATATATTAGTACCTACTGGTAATACGACTGAAGATTTTAATGGTATTATTAGTATGTCACAGACTGGTGCTTATATTTATGAGCATATAGAAGAATGTTCGTCTTTTGATGAACTAGTTAAAAAGATGTTAGATTTGTATGATGTTGATGAAGAGATACTAGTTAGTGACATTAATGAATTTCTTAATAAGATGTTACAATTAGAAATAATAAAATTTA
>JAJQGQ010000197.1:0-2484 GCA_021200395.1 Erysipelotrichaceae bacterium | reverse complement strand
AGTATATTGAGTTTTTATCATAATTTTCTAAAAACTCGTTATGTATTTTTTGTTCTTCTGGTGATACATTTTCCATCATTAGTCGAAACATCTCTTTAGTAAATCTACATAAATAGTCTGACTTTTTTTCATAAGAACCTGTCTCAGCTATTAAACTAGCTGGACATATTTGACAAATATTCTGTAAACCACAATTAATACATTCTTTTGGATAATGAATAACTTTATTATCTTCTATAAGTTTGTTCCAGCACTCTTCAAAACTATTTTCCAATAGATTGTATTTTGGACCATTCATCATTCCACAAGGCATCATTTCACCTTGCCAATTGATCCAAAATCCGCTATGAGCTGCATGACATATAAAACCAGAGGTTCGTAAGAACTTAGGTGGAAGATGAAGACTTGCTAGAGTACTAGTATTAGCTTGCTTCATTTCCTCTTCTGTGCGCATTAATTGATGAACTAAATATTGTGCTTGAGCTGCTTCTTCTGGTCCAAGTCTATCTTGTGATTCAATATCTTTATCTATACGAACTGTTGGAAACATATAACTAGCAGCTCTAAGATAAATATCTTTTTCATTAGCTATTTGGTAAAGTTCTTCCAATTCATCAACATTATCCTTTGTAATACTTGAATGCAGACGAAAAGGTATATCTCTTTCTTGTAGTAATTCAACCGCATGCATGACTTGTGAATAACCTTTTGGATTATTACACAATTGACTATATGTCTTATCATCCTTACCATATAAAGTAATATTGATTCTACTACATTGATGCTGTCTAAAAAAATCTGCCCACTCTTCGTTGATGAGTGTTCCGTTTGTATTTAAAGTTACAACAAAGCCCATATCAATAATAGATGTATATAAACGCTTAAATTCAGGATACAACAATGGTTCACCACCAGTAATAAGAAAATATAATACACCCATTTCTTTAGCTTGATGAGCTATATGTAACCACTCATCACACGAAAGCATACTTCCTTGTCTATCCATCTCTTCTTTTGACATACGAACATAACACATCTTACAATTCATATTACAAAGAGGAAGTAGTTCAATACTTCCACCTAGTGGCAGATTATTTTGATCAGCTTTAGCACGTAACTGATCTCCAATTTTCGATGTTGTTTCATATATTTCCATTTATCTTATCTCCTCATGATATAAATAACGATATAATACATCAACGGCATCTTTTTCCATATTACAATAATAAAGTATAATTTTTACATTCTGTACAAGATCTATTATCAAATCCATAGCCATTGATACATAACTTTCAATATTAGGCACTGTACATTCACTATATATAAGTGATACTTTTTCATGTAAAGATAATTCATGAACTTCATTCTTTTTACCTTGTCGTATTATAACAATCGCTTCAATAGATCTAGCTTTTTGCTCACATCTGAATACAGTACCATACAATGGAAATCCACAAGCAAACCATCCATTATCTGTTCTCTGTAATAAAGTTCTATCTGCATTGATATCACTTATGCCATCAACATATTCATACCATAAATCAGTTTGTGTTGTTTTTCCTGTACCGCTAGGTGCAGTAAAAAGGATTCCATTGCTTCTATATTCAATACTAGCTGAATGTAAAATAAGAGCATTGTTTTCTAAACAGAATTCTTCTAGATGGATTTGAAACCAAGGCCGAAATTCATTTTTATATTTATCATAGTATGAATTTTCTACTTGTATTAAAACACTATTATTATTTTTACGACTTAAATAGTGAATTTCATCTCCATAATGATAAAGACGACATTTATAGATGTCATCATACCAAGTATCAATATTATCATTGAGTTTATTAACATTAAAAGGAATATCAATGGAAATTGATTTTTTTATATCTATTAATAATTTTTTAGTGATAGGTAAAACAGGATTTTGAAATAAAGCATCAAATTGTTGTAGATCATTATTTTCTAGATTATTAAAAATCAATTCTAAAGCTCCAATATAAAACTTTTGCATATTTTTTCCTTCAATAAAAATGCTGTAATCAAATTATAATTACAGCAATTATTTTTAAATACTAGAATTAATATAACTAAGAATTTTTGCAGATGCGACACCAGCGTGCAATACATTACCATTACCATCACTATCACTAACACCTGCACCTTTTAAAGCATTCATCAAAACACTACCATACATACTTCCATCTTCATTAGTACCACCATCAGCAGGATTACCATTAGCCGCACCATACCAATAAAAGTAAGTTATACCATTAATAGTTTTAGTATTAGATGTTGTAGCATAAAAAGTACAAGCTGTACCATTACCACTGTAAAAAACACCTTCAGCATATCCACTTTTAATGTCACAATTTACATCAACAGCAGTATAAATTGGATCACCACAATCAGCGATTGTCGTATTAATCATAAACCTTTCCACATTCATAATAGGTTTAGTATATTCTCGCATTTGATTTCCCATTTTAAATA